>JBCBNR010000006.1:0-19611 GCA_039821665.1 Pseudomonadota bacterium | reverse complement strand
TTCCAGATAGGCGCGCACAGCCGAGGAGACCCCAACGCCGCCCACCGCGAGCCCCGCAAGGCCCACCAGCACGAGAAACGCGCCCAGCCGATCGACAAAGCGCGCAATGCCCGGCGTGCCGTTGCGACTGTCGCGCCAGCGCAGCCCGGTTTCGGCAAACGCGTCCTCGGCCTCTTGGGCGACGCTTGCGATGTTGGTGTCGTCCGCCAATCGCAGCCGATAGGCACTGTCGAACAGGGTCCCAGGCGCCAGCAAACCACTGCCGTCAAGCGCGTCGAGGTGAACGATCACCTGCGGGCCAAGCCCAAAGCCCGAGGTCGCACTGTCTGGGGCAAACTCCAGCGTATCGCGCAGCTCGAAGGTCTGCGTGCCAAGGGTCAGTTGGTCGCCGGGTGCCAGTCCCAAGCGATCGACCAAAACCCGCTCGGCCACGATACCGGGCAGCGCTCCGGGGCCAGGTGCCAGACGCGCTTGCAAATCGCCCCCATCGGCCAGCTCCACATTGCCATAAAGCGGATACAGGCTGTCCACCGCTTTGACCTGCACCAAGGCACGCTCGCCCTCATGCACCGCCATGGACCGAAAGCTTGCGGTTTCCGACACGTCCTGTGCCGTCTCGGCCATGAAGGCGCGCTCTGCCTCCGTGGCAAAGCGGTAGGTGAACTGCATCTCGGCGTCCCCACCAAGAAGCGCTGTGGCCTCAGACGTCAGCCCCTCTTGGATCGCCATGCGCACGGACCCTACGGCGGCGATGGCAGCCACGCCCAGGGCAAGACAGGCCAGAAAGATGCGAAATCCCCGCAGGCCGCCGCGCAGCTCGCGTCGGGCGATGCTCAAGGCTGCCCCCATTTGGCTCATTCCGCAGCCTCGGCCGCCTGGGCCAGATGGCCATCGATCAGCCGCACGGTTCGGTCGCACCGCGCGGCCAGCTCGGGCGCGTGGGTGACCAGAACAAGGGTCGAGCCGAACCGGTCTCGCAAGCCAAAGAGCAGGTCCATAATCGCTTGTCCGTTCGCACCGTCCAAATTGCCCGTGGGTTCATCCGCCAGCAAAAGCTCAGGCTCGGTCACAGTGGCGCGGGCAAGGGCGGTGCGCTGTTGCTCGCCCCCCGACATCTGCGCGGGATAGTGGTCCAACCGGTGGCCCAAACCCACCGCGTCCAGCGCGGCTTGGGCCCGCTCAAACGCATCAGCAGCCCCTGCAAGCTCCAACGGGGTGGCCACGTTTTCAAGGGCTGTCATGGTCGGGATAAGGTGGAAAGACTGGAACACCACCCCCATATGATCCCGGCGAAACCGCGCCAGCGCATCCTCGCCCAATTGGGTCAGATCGTGCCCCAGCGCTTGAATTTGTCCGCCGGTGGCGCGCTCTAGCCCGCCCATAACCATGAGGAGCGATGATTTGCCCGATCCAGACGGCCCGACCAGCCCCACAGTCTCACCCTTGGCCACATCCAAGGTGATGCCCTTGAGAATTTCCACCGGGCCGGCATTGCCGTCGAGCACCAGATTTATGTCGGTTAGGGACAAAACAGGCTCGGGCATGGGTGGATCCTTGGTCAAGCTCAGGGGCGTGGGTCGTCTATGGCGCGCATATGGGGCGGTTTTGGCGTGGCGCAAGCGTCTGTTTGCGGGGTTGGTGGCCAGTACGCTCGCCACCACCGCCCTGGCCGAGCCTGTGACCCTTGCTGCACTCGGCGATTCGCTGACCCAAGGCTTTGGCTTGGCTGAGGCCCAGGGCTTTGTGCCGCAGCTTGACGCCTGGTTGGACGCGCAAGGGGCAGACGAGGTGGATCTGATCAATGCCGGTGTATCGGGCGACACCACCGCAGGGGGCCTCGCGCGGGTCGCTTGGACCCTCACGGATGATGTGGACGGGGTGATCGTGGCTTTGGGTGGCAATGATGTGCTGCGCGGAATCGATCCTGCGGTCAGCCGTGCCAATCTCGACGGGATCGTGCGCGAAATTACGGCCCAGGGTCTGCCTGTGCTGTTGGTGGGCATATCCGCGCCGGGCAATTATGGCCCCGACTATAAGTCAGAGTTTGAGGCGATCTATCCCGAGCTTGGCGCGACTTACGATGTCCAAGTGTTCGCAGATTTTCTTGGCCCCATCACCGAGGGCCGTACGCTGCAAGAGGCGCAAGCCTTGATGCAGTCCGATGGGATTCACCCAAATGCTTCGGGTGTGGCGATGGTCGTCGAGGCCCTAGGGCCCCTGGTGTTGGACCTTGTCGCGCGGGCAAGGTCCAACTAGGCGGCTATGTGCCGGGTGTCTTCAAGCATGGTCAGTGTCCTGACTTAGAGCTTGTGAAGATCGTCCCGGGTCAGGCCAATGTCGGCCAGGTCAGCATCGCTCATCCGGGTCAGGTGGCACCGCTCGCGATAGCGCCGGTCAGCGGCCACAAGGGCGTTCAGCGTGCGCGAGACAAGGTTGCCAGTCGGGGCGCGGAAGATCGAAGCGATTGCAAAAGTGCGTGTCATGATTTTGGGTCCTTTTTACGACAAGAGAGAGTGTTTACTGGTTAGGCGATAGGCGTGTTCTGTTGAGCAGCTTGGTATCAAGCCCGCACAAGACCGACAGTGGGCAAAGTCACAGTTTTTACTTTTAGTTCGTCTTGGAACATCCCGCCTTTGCGCAGCAACATGCCGTTCAGCTTTTCAAGCGCACGGCCTGAGAAGATGGACTGAGCTGCCGCTGTGACGGCGCTGAGACGAAGGGACAGGGCCCCCTGAAACAGCGCAGCACCGGGTTGAAATGTAAGACGTGTCATACTGGTTATTCCATTACATATCGTGATGTCTTGCCCTCTTATGATCTGTGTGCTTGATATATGCTGTGACTTTCGACACGCTTCCAACGAATGTTTGAAATTCCCTGCATCAGGAGTTTTGATATGCCCAGAAACCTCGACACCACCGCCTTGCGCGCCTTTGTGACCGTGGCTGAAACCGGCGGCGTGACCCGGGCGGCAGGGCTGCTGCATCTGACCCAATCTGCGGTTTCCATGCAGCTCAAACGGTTGGAGGAGGCGTTGGGCCAGCCGCTGTTGGATCGCTCGGGCCGGACGATTGGCCTGACCCCGCATGGCGAGCAGGTGTTGGGCGATGCAAGGCGGCTGTTGTCGGTGAATGACGAGATCGTCTCGAAGATGCAGGACGAGGCGTATGAGGGCGAGCTGACCTTCGGCGTGCCCCATGACATCGTCTACCCCCATGTGCCCACGGTGCTCAAACGTTTCGCTGCGGCCTATCCTCGGGTGAAAGTGCATTTGGTCTCGTCCTTTACGCGGCAGCTGAAGCAAGAGTTTGAGGCGGGTAAACTGGACCTGATCCTCACCACCGAAGATCAGGTGGGGCCCGGTGGCGAGGTGTTGGAAAGCAAGGCGCTGATCTGGGTGGGGGCACCCGGCGGCGCGGCCTGGCGGGCGCGGCCCCTGCGGCTTGCCTTCGAGAACGGGTGCATCTTTCGCGGCGCGGTTCAGCGCGCGCTTGAGGCGGTGGACATCCCCTGGGAGATGGGCGTCGATTCCGACAGCACACGCACCATCGATGCAACCGTGTCGGCGGATCTGGCGATACATGCCAATCTAGACGGGGCAGGGACGCCCTATCTGGAGCGGATCGCCCATGGCGGTGCGCTGCCTGATCTGCCGGTCTTCTACATCAATCTCTACCGCGCGACCGGACCCAATGTGCAATTGTCAGATGCGCTGGCAGGATTTGTCTTCGAGGCCTATCGCAAAACCGATCTGCAAGCGGTCAGCGCTTAGCCCGCTCTGATCTGCACCACGACCTTACCCGTGGATTTGCGCGTGGCCAGCAGGTCCAGCGCCGCGTTGGCCTGGTCCAGTGGCAGCACATGGCTGACATGGGGCGAAAGTTTTCCAGCCTCGAACCAAGCAAACAGGCGCTTGAAGCTGTCTGTCAGGACCGAGGGGCGCAGCTTGGCATACCCCCCCCAATAATAGCCGATCACGGTCAGGTTTTTGACCAACAGATAATTCGCCGGGATTTGCGGCACGGTGCCAGAGGCAAACCCAAGGGGCAGCAACCGCGCCTCGGGTCTGCAAGCGCGCAGCGCTTGGTCAAAGAGGTCCCCGCCCACGGGATCGTAGACAACATCGGCCCCGCCGAGCGCTTTGACCCGGTCGCGCAGATCCCCGTCCTCGCTGTCGATCAGGTGGTCTGCGCCGGCCTCGCTTGCCACGGCCAGCTTGTCGGCGCCGCGCGCGCATGCGATCACTTCGGCCCCCATCAATTTGCCCAATTCCACCGCCGTGAGGCCCACACCGCCCGAGGCACCGAGCACCAGCAATCGCTCGCCTGGCTGCAGGCGCGCCTTGTCCAGAGCAACGTCCGAGGTGCCATAGGCCACCAAAAAGGCGGCAGCTGTCACGTCATCCATGCTGTCGGGCACCGGCACGCACACCTGTGCCGGGGCGCACATCACCTCGGCGAGGCCGCCCTTGCCCGCATAGGCCGCGACGCGCTGGCCCACCGTCAGGTCGCTGACCCCATCGCCAAGCGCGGTGACCACGGCACAGATCTCCATGCCGGGCGAGAAGGGCATGGAGTATTTTTCTTGATAGGTGCCTTTGACAATCAGCGTGTCGCCGAAATTGATGCCGCAGGTGCGGACCGCCAACTGTACCTCGCCCGGGCCCGGCTGCGGGGCCTCCACCTCGTCCAAAACCAGGGGCGTGTTCAACTGGTGCAATCGCATTGCGCGCATCATTCGCTCTCCTTCACCGCTGAGGTGCTTATGGATTGCCGTAGGGGGCCTTGCAACCGACCCTTGCCAAAAGGCCCGTCTGCCCTTTATTGCGCAGTGCAACAGGCCTGCGACCCGCGCGGGCCTTTCCCTGTTTGGAGCGTCCCATGGACTTGCGCAACGTCGCCATCATCGCCCACGTCGACCACGGCAAAACCACCCTTGTGGACGAGCTTTTGAAGCAGTCCGGCGCGTTTCGCGACAATCAGGCCGTGGCCGAGCGAGCGATGGACAGCAACGACTTGGAGCGGGAGCGCGGGATCACGATCCTGGCCAAGGCCACCTCGGTCGAATGGAAAGACACCCGCATCAATATTGTAGATACGCCCGGCCACGCGGATTTCGGCGGCGAAGTGGAGCGGATCCTCTCAATGGTCGATGGCGTGGTGTTGCTGGTGGATGCGGCCGAAGGGCCGATGCCGCAAACCAAGTTCGTGACCTCCAAGGCGCTGGCGCTTGGGCTGAAACCCATTGTCGTGCTCAACAAGGTGGACAAGCCGGACGCCGAGCCTGATCGCGCGCTCGACGAGGTGTTCGATCTGTTCGCAGGGCTCGATGCGAACGAAGAGCAGTTGGATTTCCCCGCACTTTACGCCTCCGGGCGCGCGGGCTGGGCGGATGACAGCTTGGAGGGGCCGCGCAAGGATCTCTCGGCCCTGTTCGAGCTGATTTGCGCCCATGTGGAAGCGCCAAAGCAGATCGCCCAGCGGGACGCGCCCGTGGCGATGCTGGCAACGACCCTGGCCGCGGATCCTTTCTTGGGTCGGCTTCTGACCGGCCGGGTGGAGCAGGGCACGCTGAAACCGGGCATGGCGATCAAAGCTATCAGCCGCGACGGGGCCGAGGTGGAACGTTTCCGCGTCTCAAAACTCCTGGCCTTCCGGGGCCTCGCACAGACCCCGATTGACGAGGCCGTGGCAGGCGACATCGTGTCGGTCGCGGGCATGACCAAGGCCACGGTGGCGGACACCTTGTGTGATCCGGCGATCACCCAGCCGATCCCGGCCCAGCCCATCGATCCGCCCACCATCACGGTGACCTTCGGCATCAATGACAGCCCGCTTGCAGGACGCGATGGCAAAAAGGTCCAAAGCCGTGTCATCCGCGACCGCCTAATGAAAGAGGCCGAGAGCAACGTGGCCATCCAGGTCACCGACACCCCCGGCGGCGAGGCGTTCGAGGTGGCAGGCCGGGGTGAATTGCAAATGGGTGTGTTGATCGAGAACATGCGTCGCGAAGGGTTCGAGTTGTCGATCTCGCGCCCCCAAGTGCTGATGCGCGACGAGGGCGCTCAGCGGTTGGAGCCGATCGAGGAAGTGACCATCGATGTGGACGAGACCTATTCTGGCGTGGTGGTCGAAAAACTTGCGCTGCGCAAAGGCGAGCTTGCGGATATGCGCACGGGCCAGGGCGGCAAGACGCGGATCGTGGCCCATGTGCCTGCGCGCGGGCTGATCGGCTATCACGGCGAGTTTCTGACGGACACACGGGGCACCGGTGTGCTCAACCGCGTCTTTCATGAATGGTCCGCCTTCAAAGGGCCGATCCCGGGCCGTCGGGCCGGCGTTTTGATCTCGATGGAGGCGGGTAAATCCGTGTCCTATGCGCTGTTCAACCTTGAAGATCGCGGCGTGTTTTTCCTGGGCGGTGGCGAGGAAGTGTACCAGGGCATGATACTGGGAGAGCATAACCGCGAGAACGATCTGGAAGTGAACCCGCTCAAAGGTAAGAAACTGACCAACATCCGCGCAGCGGGCAAGGACGAGGCAGTGGTGCTGACCCCGCCCCGGCGTATGAGCCTGGAGCAAGCGATCGCTTACATCGATGATGACGAACTGGTGGAGGTGACGCCAAACGCGATTCGCCTGCGCAAGCGTCACCTCGATCCCCATGAACGGAAGCGTGCGGCGCGCGCTCAGGCCTCATAACGCATCAGATTTGCGTCGCTAGGCGATAAATTTCTCATTTATTACCGGAATGATTGCATGACACGTATAAAGTGCGCTATTCGGACACAGCTTTAGGAGAGCGTGTTTCTTGATGGGGCCTGAAACGCGTATCCTCCATGCAGAGTGCGCATGTATGTCTGGATGAATCCGGACGCATGCTTTGTTTCGGTCCCGTAGTGTGTGAGAAGGCTTGCCTGCATGATGTAGGCTTCGCTGATTTGTTTTGTGGTGTGTTCGCGTAACGAGTTGAGCAGAACCAAGGGGAAAAGAATGAAACACCCGGTTGACGTCCATGTGGGCAAAAGAATTCGCCATCGCCGATGGATGGTTGGGATGACTCAACAGCAATTGGCCGAGATGGTGGGCATCAAGTTTCAGCAAATCCAAAAGTATGAAACTGGGATGAACCGGGTCAGCGCTTCGCGCCTTTGGGACATTGCCCAAACCCTTGATGTGTCGGTTGGCTTTTTCTTCGAAGGGTTGGAGGACGAGCAGGCGACGGACGCCGCACCTGCACAAGATGGCCTTGATGCACGGGGCGATTTGCTTGCGGATCGCGAAGCGCTTGAACTGGTCCGGTCCTACTACAACATCCCCGAGACTCAGCGCCGCCGTCTCTTTGATCTTGCGCGGGTGCTCAGCGACGTCGCCTGAAAGGATGAGACCTGAGCGGAGCGCGGGACTGAGGCTGGACCCAGACCGCACCGATGGCTAAGGTCCCGGCCAATCACCCCTGACTGCGAGCGGTTCATGACGTCATTAGAACTTGCCGAGCGCTTGGCCGATGTCGCGGCGCAAGAGACATTGGCCCGTTTCCGCACGCCTGATTTGCGCGCCGAGTCCAAAGGAGCGGAGCGGTTTGATCCGGTCACAGAGGCGGATCGCGCCGCTGAGGCCGCAATGCGCGCGCTCTTGGCGCGCGAGCGTCCCGACGATGGGATTTTGGGCGAAGAGGCGGATGATGTCCCTTCCCGCTCAGGCCAAACCTGGGTGCTTGATCCGATCGACGGGACCCGGGCCTTTATCAGCGGCCTGCCGGTGTGGGGCACGCTGATAGCGCTTAATGACGGCGGCGCGCCGAGCTTGGGCCTCATTGACCAACCCTATATCGGCGAGCGGTTTTTGTCCGATGGCACCCGGGCGCTGCACCGAAAGGGCGGGATCGAAACACCCCTGGCCGTGCGCCCCTGCGCGCGCCTGGCGGACGCCACCTTGTTCTCGACCTTTCCAGAGGTGGGTACAGCGGCCGAAGGGGCGGCCTTCCACCACGTGGCTGGGCAGTGTCGGCTGACGCGCTATGGCACCGATTGTTATGCCTATGGCCTGTTGGCTTTGGGCCAAATCGATCTGGTGATCGAGGCTGGGCTTTATGCCTATGATATCCAGGGGCCGATGGCGGTGGTGGCCGGGGCCGGGGGTATCGTGACCGCGTGGGACGGTGGGCCTGCGCAAGACGGGGGCAGGATCGTGGCCGCAGGCGACGCCCGCGTTCATGCAGCCGCACTTGAGGTGCTAAGCCGGGCCTAAGGCCAGATCCAGATGGCTGTCTATCGCCTCCCACACAGCGGCCCGGATATGGGGCGCTTCCATAAGCACCTCATGCCGTGCGCCGGGCAAGTCCAACAGTTTGACCGATGGCAGGCGTGCGGCCATTTGGCGAATGCCAACCGGGTTCACCACCGCCTCGGCAGTGCCCAGCAGCACCAGGATGGGGCAGGTGGGCGCGGGTGCGGCCCTCAGAGCCGCGATCTCGTCCAACGCCGCGTTCACCCAGGCAAAGCTGGGCCCGCCCAAGGACAGATCCGGGCACGCGCGGATGTTGCGTTGAAAGCGCGCATACTCGTCCGGGTCGCTGGTCAGGGTGTTCCCCTCGAACCGGTTGGCCATAACATAGGTCGTGTCGCCGGAGCCTGGGGCAAACCGTTTGCCCAAACCAAGGGCCGTGCCGCCGGACAGGATGTAAGGGGCCAGCCTGTTGATATGGCCAAACTCAATGCCCCACATGGGCGCCGAGAACACGGCCGCCGCCACATCCAGCCCGTTCACAAGGGCGCGCAGACCCAGACACCCCCCCATCGAATGGGCGATCAGCACACGGGGTTGGGGCAGGCTGTCCCAACCAAACGCGTTGCGCACGGCGTTCAGATCGTCCTGGTACACGCTGAAATCCGTGACATACCCGATGGAGCGCCCCGGCAAGCTGCGCCCCGACAGACCTTGGCCACGCCAATCCAAGGTCAGAACGCTCCACCCTTGTGCGGTCAGGCGTGCGATCTCGCGGCCATACTTTTCGATGTATTCCGTGCGACCATTGAGCAACAGCACCGTGCCGCGGCCTGTCCCCTCCCACAGCCCGGCGCGCAGGCGCTGGCCGTCCCGGGTGGTGACCCAGGCAAGCCGCCCCCCTTCAGGGCCGGTCCAGGCGGGGCTGAGCAGGGGGGGTGTGTCACCCATAACGATTGGTTAGGACAGGACGCTGGCCAGTTTCATGGCCATGCCCATATCCCCCTCGATTTTCAGACTGCCGCTCATGAACGCCGCCGTTGGGTCCACATCACCATCCAGAATGCCCTTAAAGGTCTCCGCATCGGCGATCATGGTCACGTCCGCCTCGCTGTCATCGGCCGAGGCGCCGTTTTCGTCCAACCGGATCGCGCCTTCGCCTTCGATTTGAAACTTGGCGGACCCGTCCAGCCCTTGGCCGTCCATTTTGGCGTTCAGGGCGTCAACGGCGGCTGCGATCATATCGCTCATGATAGTCTCTCCGTGATTTGGCGGGAATTCCGCTGGTCTTATGCGTGTTGGATGCTACCGTATAGGGCATGAAGCGCCTTCGAAAGCTCTTGTGCGCAACTGTCGTTGCGTCATCCCTCTGCCAGCCCCTCGCAGCCCAAACCGTGGACGAGGATCGGGCGGAAGAATTGGACACGCTGTTTGCCCAATTGGCCCTAGAGGATCAATTGGGGTGGGAGCAGATTGAGGAGCGGATAAAGCGTCTTTGGTCGAAATCCGGCTCTGCCTCGGCGGACTATCTGCTCAAGCGCGGACGCGATGCTTTGGAAGCCGAATCCTACACCGAGGCGGTGGAGCATTTCACAGCGCTGACCGACCATGCGCCGGATTTTGCCGAAGGGTGGAACGGGCGCGCAACCGCGTTTTACCTGATGGAGGAGTATGGGCTGGCGGTCCAAGATGTGCTGCGCACCTTGATGCTGAACCCGCGCCATTTCGAAGCTCTGTCGGGCCTTGGCCTAATGATGGAGCGGATGGAACGCCCCGACGCAGCGCTTGCTGCCTTTGTGGAGGCGCGCAAGCTGCACCCCCATCACGAGATCATCAACGACGCGATTGACCGGTTGGAACGTCGTGTGGGTCAATCCTCACTCTAACCCCACCCAAAGCAGCACTTAAGGGCAGATCATGGCGGCACGTCCCCTGGTGACGGCGGTTCTTGGGCCGACCAATACGGGCAAGACCCACTATGCGATCGAGCGTATGCTCAGCTATCGCACCGGTGTGATTGGGCTGCCCCTGCGCCTACTGGCGCGCGAGGTGTACGACCGCCTGGTGGATCTGCGCGGCCCATCGGTGGTGGCCCTTGTCACGGGGGAAGAGCGGATCGTACCCCCCCGCGCGACCTATTGGGTGTGCACGGTTGAGGCGATGCCCACGGATATCGGCTGCGACTTCCTGGCCGTGGACGAGATCCAGCTCTGCGCTGATCCTGACCGGGGCTATGTGTTCACGGACCGTTTGTTGCGGGCCCGTGGCCGGTCAGGGGCGAATTGCTGCCCTGGTGCCCGAGGCGCAGTTTCAACGCCGAGAGCGGTTTTCGACCTTGCTTTATACGGGCGAGAAAAAGATCAGCCGTATGCCGCCACGCGCTGCAATCGTTGCGTTTTCCGTGGACAGTGTCTACGCGATCGCGGAGTTGCTGCGCCGCCAAAAAGGCGGGGCGGCGGTGGTGATGGGCGCGCTGAGCCCGCGCACGCGCAACGCCCAGGTGGATCTGTATCAAAACGGCGATGTGGATCATCTGGTGGCCACGGACGCCATCGGCATGGGCCTGAACCTCGACATCACCCATGTGGCATTTGCAGGAACAGCAAAGTTCGACGGGCGGCGGCACCGCTCGCTCATGCCAAACGAGCTGAGCCAAATCGCAGGTCGCGCCGGGCGCTATAAAACCGATGGCACCTTCGGTGTGACCGGCGAGGCGAGCCCCTTTGACCCCGGCCTTGTGGACGCGATCGAAAGCCACCGCTTCGCCCCGATCAAAAAGCTGCAATGGCGCAATGCGAATTTAGAGTTTGGCACGCCCGATGCGCTGCTGGCCGCCCTTGACCAGCCGTCCGCGCATGAGGATTTGGTGCGCGCGCGCGAAGCGGATGACCAGATCACCTTGCGCACGCTATGGGCGCTGCCCGCGATGCAAGACCGGGTGCGGGGTGCGCCCGATGTGCGGCTTTTGTGGGATGTCTGTCAGATCCCGGATTTTCGCAAAGTGGCCCCGGCCGAACACGCGACCCTGTGCCAGAAGATTTACGAGTTTTTGCACGAGGGCACGATCCCGTCGGACTGGCTCGCCACCCATATCAGCCGCATTGACCGCCCCCAGGGCGACATCGACACCCTGTCGCGCAGGCTGGCCTACATCCGAACCTGGACGTATGTGGCACAACGCAGCGGTTGGGTCGATGACACAGATCATTGGCGCGGCGAGACCCGTGCTGTAGAAGACCGCCTGTCAGACGCGCTACACACCGCTTTGACACAAAGATTCGTCGATCGCCGCACCTCTGTGCTGATGCGGCGGTTGAAACAGAAGGAGAGCCTTGTGGCCGAGGTGAATGAGAATGGCGAGGTCCTGGTCGAGGGCCAGTTCGTGGGCAAGTTGGAGGGGTTCCGCTTCCAATTGGACCCCAAGGCCAGCGCGGAGGAGGCGAAGACGTTGCGCTCTGCAGCGCTTGCGGCCTTGGCGCCTGCCTTCCATTTGCGCGCCGACAAGTTCTACAACGCGCCGGACACCGAAATCGACGTGACCGAGCAGGGCGGCCTGATGTGGGGCGAGCATGCGTTGGGCAAGCTGGTGAAGGGCCCCGATCCGCTAAGCCCCGAGGTCGAGGTTTTCGTGGATGATGAAGCCGGCGCTGAGGTGGCCGACAAGGTCAAGCGCCGCCTGTCCCACTGGATCGAGCGTAAGATCGCGGCCTTGTTCGAGCCTCTGTTGGCCCTCAAGGCCGATGAGACCTTGACGGGCATGGCGCGCGGTGTGGGGTTTCGCGTGGTGGAAAACCTCGGCGTGCTGCCCCGCGCGGCGGTGGCCAGCGACGTGAAAGGCCTGGATCAAGACCAGCGCGGCCTGCTGCGCAAACACGGGGTGCGCTTTGGCCAGTACACACTGTTCCAAGGCCTATTGCTTAAACCCGCGCCGACGCGGCTTCGGCTGGTGCTCTTGTCGCTCTTTGATGGCTTGGACGAGTTTCCCGAATCCCCGCCGCCGGGCTTGGTGACGGTGCCCGGGCGCGCGGATGCTGACGAAAGCTATTACACCCGCGCGGGCTATCGCTTGGCGGGCGCGCGCGCGATCCGCATCGATATGCTCGAACGCCTGGCCGATATGGTGCGCAGCCAAGACAGCCGCGGCGGGTTCGAGGCGACCGCTGACATGTTGTCGATCACCGGTCTGACCTTGGAACAGTTCGCCGATCTGATGGGTGGGCTGGGCTATCAAGCCGAAAAGGGCGAGCGGCCAAAGCAACGCTCGGCCCCTGTGGTCGAAGAAGGTGCTGCACAGACCCCTGAGAACGCGCCCGCCACGGACCCACAGCATGGGGTGAGTGCTGAGGCGGCGGAGGTCGCACCTGCAGATAAGACCGCAGGCGATACCTCCCCCGATGTGGACGCGGCCTCTCCCGAGACGGCTGCAACGGCGCAGGATGGTGACGCAGAGAAAAGTGATGCACCAACGGACACCGCGCCATCTGAGGCAACCTCCGCTGGCACGGTGGACACGGACGCAGCGACCCCGGACGAGAAAAGCGCCGATACGCAAACCGCAGATGTGCAAGCCACAGACGCGCAAAGCACCGACGAGACGGCTCCGGCCGAGACGGAGGTGTTCTACACTTTCCGCTGGGCGCCAAAACGCACGCCCCGCCGCTCGGACGCAAAAGGCGACGGCGCGCACCGCCCCCAAGGCGCCAAAGGGCGTCCCAAGGGGCAAAAGGGCAAAGGCAAGCCACGGCGCGAGGAGGGGCCCAAGAACTTCTCGGCCAAGCCTAAGGCCAAAGAGAAGCCCATTGATCCGGACAACCCGTTTGCCGCCCTTATGGCCCTTAAAGAAAAGTCGTGAGCGACAGCGCCCCTCGGCTGCGCTTGGACAAATGGCTGTGGTATGCGCGGTTCTTTAAGACCCGCAGCCTGGCCACGAAGACAGTGTCGGACGGGGGCGTTCGGGTCAACGGGGTGCGCGTCACCAAACCATCGGCCAGT
This sequence comes from Pseudomonadota bacterium, assembly GCA_039821665.1. GTDB lineage: Bacteria > Pseudomonadota > Alphaproteobacteria > Rhodobacterales > Rhodobacteraceae > CANLSM01. Next base: position 6,394 of record JBCBNR010000006.1, on the reverse strand, counting down.
GTTCAGGTGGGCGATGGGCTGACCTTCAGCCAGGGTGACTGGGTGCGCATTGTCCACATCAAGGCGCTGGGCACCCGGCGCGGACCAGCACCCGAGGCCCAAATGCTCTTCGAGGATGCCTCGCCCCCTCGGCCCGAAAAGCCACCTCGCGCGCCGAAATTCGAGGGGGGCGGCAGGCCCACGAAAAAAGACCGCCGCGCGCTCACAAAACCGGGACTTTTCGACACTTGAAACCGCGCGCGGCCCATGTCAACTAACACCAAAGTTAAGAGGGCGTGACACATGACCTATGTGGTGACCGACAATTGCATCAACTGCAAATACACCGACTGCGTAGAAGTGTGTCCCGTAGATTGTTTTTACGAGGGCGAGAACATGCTCGTCATCCACCCCGATGAGTGCATTGATTGCGGCGTTTGCGAACCGGAATGCCCCGCCGATGCCATCCGTCCCGACACCGAGCCGGATATGGAAAAATGGGTCGATTTCAACCGGACCTATTCCGAAAAATGGCCCGTTATCGTTACCAAATTAGAACCCTTGCCCGAGGCTGAAAAGTTCGACGGCATGAAGAATAAGCTGGATACCCATTTCTCGGAAAAACCGGGAGAGGGCAGCTAAAACGCACCGCGTTAACCCAATTTTGAAGGTAAAGCGGTCTTAATTGGCCAAAAACCGTGGGGTTTCGCCGCGTTATACAGATTTGTGCGGGTGTCTGACCTGGATTTTCGCGCAGAATCTGTTATATATTTGTCACGAGAGGGATCCCAGTGCCGCCACCTTGGGAGAGGGTGCAGCACGAAGACATCCATCACCGGGGAGCTGCTGAGCGCATGGGCAATCATGCGCAAGGTGTGTTTTGCTGTGATGGATGGGCGACTGGGATCTGTGGGACCAAAACGAATAAGGAAGCCGCATGAGCACATCGTCCAAGTCGCCTGAGTTTCGACCCAACGACTATGTTGTCTATCCCGCCCATGGTGTGGGAAAAATCATGTCCATCGACGAGCAGGAAATCGCAGGCATCTCGCTGAAGATGTTCGTGATCTCGTTCGAGAAGGACAAGATGACATTGCGGGTGCCGATCGACAAAGCCTCCTCGGTGGGGATGCGCTCGCTGTCGAGCCCTGACATCGTGGGCAAGGCGATGGACACGCTCAAAGGGCGTGCCCGGGTGAAGCGCGCCATGTGGTCGCGCCGGGCCCAGGAATACGAGCAGAAGATCAATTCGGGCGACCTGATCTCGATCGCTGAAGTGGTGCGCGATCTGCACCGCAATGACGAACAGCGCGAGCAGTCCTATTCCGAGCGTCAGCTTTACGAGGCCGCGTTGGAGCGGTTGACCCGTGAGGTTGCGGTCGTCAATGGCTTGGAAGAATACGCAGCCCAACGGCATGTGGGTGAAGTGCTCGACAGTCGGGCCGCAGCGGCCTAGACCAGCGTTCCAATTGGTCGAATGCCGATGTTTCATGCGCGCGTCCCCCGGGGGCGCGCGTTTTTGTTTGTAGGCAGATCTGCCGGTGCGCAGCCGCGTGAGGGCGCGGTTAAGACCAGAGCGCGGTGAGGGCCAACAGACCCGCCATTTCGAACATCTGCTGCGTGCCCCCCAACACATCGCCCGTGCGCCCACCGATCAAGCGCTGCGCGCACAACGCGAGTGCTGCAGCAGCAGTGCCCCCTGCCAACAGCACCGCCAGGGCAGACAGCGGGCCAAGGCCCAGGGCCGCAAGGACACAGAGACCCGCGCAAAGTCCCAAAGCGGGCCCGCTGGGCCGACCAAAGCCCGCGCCAAGGCCACTGTCGCGGGCATCACGCACCCCAACAGCCACCGCGACAAGGGCCCCGCGCGACAGCGCCCCTACCACAATGGCCCCCCACAGCCCCTGGGGCACGAGGGACGCGAGGCAGACCGCCCTCAAACCGACGGAGCAGACAAGGGCAAGCGCCCCATAGCTGCCCACTTGGCTGTCTCGCATAATCTCCAACCGTCGCTCAGCCGTTGCACCGCCCATCAGGCCATCGGCGCAATCGGCCAGGCCATCCTCGTGCAGCGCACCTGTGATAAGGATGGTGCCCATCAGCCCGCACAACGCTGCTGCAAGCGGAGGCACGCCAAGCCCCCAAAGCCCAAAGACGATGCCCACGCCGAGGGCCGAGACAACGGCGCCCACCAACGGATAGGCCCAGATCGCCTGGGCCGCACGGGCACCCGCGCGGTCATGGTCCACGGGCACGGGCAGGCGGGTCAGCAAACTGAAAGCGGCCCAAAGGTCGTGGCCTTCGATCCAAGGGGTCGTTTTTTTGGTGTTCTTGTCCATCCCCTCCAGCTATGAGCGCATTCGGTTGGAAATCACAAGCGAAGGACCCGCCATGACCGCACCCTTTTCCACGTTTGGCGCGTTCTCCGCCTGTCTTGCCACCTTGCCCGCAGCGGACGGTGCGGCGCGGGATGCAGCGCGCGCCCGCGATGCGGTTTTGACCAAACCGCCGGGTGCTTTGGGGCGTTTGGAGGAGGTGGCCATATGGGCCGCTGGCTGGCGTGGCGAACGCCCGCGAGCAGAGCGTGCCCAGGTGATCGTGTTTGCGGGCAATCACGGCGTAACGGCCCAAGGCATTTCGGCCTTCCCGGCAGAGGTGACTGCCCAGATGGTCGCGAATTTCGAGACGGGAGGTGCCGCGATCAACCAGCTTTGCAAGGTTGCAGGCGCAGACCTCTCCGTCGTACCTCTGGATCTGGAGCATCCCACCGCTGATTTCACCACAGCCCCCGCGATGGGCGAGGAGGAATGCCTCGCAGCCCTGAATGCAGGCTGGGATGCGGTTTCGCCTGACTATGACGTGTTGGTTGTGGGCGAGATGGGGATTGGCAACACCACCAGTGCCGCCGCCCTTGCTGCCGCGCGCTTTGGCGGGACAGGGGCCGATTGGGCGGGCGCTGGGACCGGGCTCGATGCGGCCGGTCAGGCACGCAAGGCCGCTGTGATCGATGCGGGTCTTGCAAGGCATCCGGGCACCAGCGGCGTTCGCGCGCTTGCCGCGTTGGGCGGGCGGGAACTGGCCGCCATGGCGGGCGCGATTGTGCGCGCGCGCGAACTGCGGATCCCGGTTCTGCTGGATGGGTTCATATGTTCGGCGGCCGCGGCTTGCCTTACGGCGGAGGCCCCCGATGCGCTCGACCATTGTTTGGCGGCCCATCTGTCCCACGAGGGCGGGCATGCCAAACTGTTGAAGGCCATGGATCTTACGCCGCTTTTGTCCCTCGATCTGCGCTTGGGCGAAGGCTCAGGCGCCGCCCTTGCCTTGCCGATCTACCGCGCGGCCCTTGCGTGCCATTCGGACATGGCCAGTTTTGCCGATGCGGGCGTGGCCGAGAAGTCCTAGGGCCGATGGATGCAGCTGGGGGGCTGTGATCACAGCCTCTCGTTTGGCTGTTGGGGCAAAGTTCCTGCCCAAGGTGCCGCCTCGTGAAACCCTTGGGCCAGGGCAATAAGCGCGTAATCCGACAAGCGCGGGCCGATCAATTGCAGGCCCATGGGCAACCCTTGGGCTGACAGGCCAGCGGGCACCGCGATGGCGGGCAGGCCGATCAGGCTGGCGGGCACGACCACTTCCATCCAGCGGTGATAAGTGTCCATCTTGCGGCCTGCGATCTCTTTGGGCCAGTCCAGCGCATGATCGAACGGCCAACATTGGGCGCTGGGCAGGGCCAGCACATCGACCTTGTCGAACAGCGCGCGCGCCTGGGCGAACCACTGGCTGCGAATGACGCTTGCGTCATGGATCTCCATGGCACTGGTGGAAAGGCCGCGCTGAAGCTCCCATTCAGCGGCGGGTTTGAGGGCGTCGCGGTCAGCCTTGCGTTTGACCAAGGGTGCGAGGCCCGCTGCCACCTGCCATGAGCGCAAGGTCGTCCAGGAGGACCACAGGGCGTCTGCGGCGAAGTCAGCCCCCATGGGGGTGACCATGTGGCCGACCCCCTCTAGCACCTGCAGCGCGGCCTCGCAGGTGCTCAGCACGCCCGGCTCCATCGCGTAAGCGCCCTGCCAGTCGCCCAGCCAACCGATGCGCAGGGGGCGCGCGGGCCCAGGCGGCGGCAGGGTCATACCATGGGGTTGGCGCGGATCGGGCCCCGCTTGCACCGACAACAACAGGGCAAGGTCCTGGGGGTTGCGGGCCATCGGGCCCAGGGTGGAAAGCTGGTGCAAAAAGCTGTCTTGCGCAGGCTCGGACGGGACAGCCCCCCAACTGGGGCGCAGGCCATAGGTGCCCGTCCAGCCCGCAGGGTTGCGCAGCGAGCCCATCATGTCAGACCCGTCCGCCAGGGCCAACATACCCGTGGCCAGGGCCACCGCCGCACCGCCAGACGACCCGCCGGGCGTGCGTGTCAGGTCCCATGGGTTGCGCGTGGGCCCAAAGACCGGATTGGTGGTGTGACTGCCCAACCCGAACTCGGGCGTGTTGGTCTTGCCGATGATCAGGGCGCCCGCCTTGTGCAGCCGGGCCACCATAATCTCGTCCACGGGCGCCGGGTCTTGATTGGCGCAAAGGGGCGCGCCCATGGAGGTCACAAAACCTTTTGCATGGGCCAGGTCTTTGATGGCCATGGGAAGCCCGTGCAGGGGGCCTGTCGCCGCCTGCCCATCGGCGACCTGGGCTTGGGCCATGGCCTGATCATGGGGCAGAAGCGAGACAATGGCATTGGTCGCTGGATTCCACGCCTCGATCTGCGCATAGGTCTGGGCCATCAGATCAACCGCGGACAGGCGACCGTCGCGCAGGTCTTGGGTCAGGGCGGTGGCGGTTGCGTGCTGGGTCATGATCTGTGGCCTGTGCTTTGCGTCGTGGGACCCTAGCACAGGTATCAGGTGGCCCTGAACCCTTGGGTCCGCTCCGGCCCGGTTGCGGCTAAGTCTCGTCGTTGATCAGGATGCGCGCGGCCTGGCCTTCGGGGTCGTCATACTGCTCGGAGCGCAAGCTCCACACAAAGGCGGCGACGCCAAGACCGCCCAGGAACAGCGAGATCGGGATCAGCAACACAAGCACGTTCATTGGATCCACCCCACGCGCAACGCGTTCAGCAAAACCGTGATCGAGGAGAGCGACATGGCAAGCGCTGCCATCAGTGGTGTGGCATGGCCCAAGACAGCGATGGGCACGGCGATGCAGTTATAGACAAGTGCTATCGCGAAGTTTTGGCGCGACAGGCGCACAGCCGCGCGCGCCACGCGCAAGAGCTTAGGGATATCGCCCAAGCTTTTGCCAAGCACCACCACATCAGCGGCATTTCGGGCAGCATCCAGGGCCGTGCCCGGTGCGATGGACGCATGGGCCGAGGCCAGCGCCACCGTATCATTCAGCCCGTCACCCACCATGCATGGGCTCTGACCGGCAGCGCTGAGGGCGGCGACATGGTCACATTTTTCCTCTGGCGTCATGGGCGCATGATAGCGCGCAATGCCCACGCGCTGGGCGAGATCGGCGGTTTTCTGGGCTGTATCACCGGAGAGAATTTCCAAACTGTACCCGTCGCGGGCAAGCACCCCTGTCATATCCTTCAGGCCGGGTTTCAGCGTCTCCTCATAGGGCAAAGCGTGGTAGGTCCCGCCGATCCTTAGGGCAAGGCCGCGACCCGTTCCGCCCAGCCAATCGGCCTGCCCAAGGGCCACCGGCACGGCCCCAAAAGTGGCCGACAGACCCTTGCCCGGATGTTCGCTCACATCGCTTAAAGCGGCGAGTTTCTGCGGGCCCAAAAAGCTGTCCAAAGCCCGCGAGAGGGGGTGGGCACTGGCCTGGGCCAAGGCTTTCGCGATGGACAGATCACGTGCGCTCAACGCCTTTGGGTCGAACACGAAGCCCGGTTTGGTCAAGGTGCCGGTTTTGTCGAACAGCACTGTCTTGACCTCGGACAAACGCTCTAACGCGGTGCCGGATTTGACCAAGAACCCCAGACGATAAAGGGCGGATATGGCGGCTGTGGACACCGCTGGCACGGCCAGCCCCAAGGCGCATGGACAGGTGATGATCAGCACCGAGATCGCGATGTTCAGCGCAAGGCGCAGGTCTTGTGTCAGCGCAAACCAGCCCAGAAAGGTCGCAAGACCCAACAGGTGCACCGCAGGCGCATAAACCTGTGCCGCCCGGTCGGCCAGGGTGGTGTAGTGATTGCGCGCATGCTCGGCCGTCTCGACCAGGCGGGCGATTTGATGCAGGCGGGTCTGCGCGCCCACGGCCGTTACCCGCATCTCAAAGGGCGCGCCAAGGTTGACCTCTCCGGCGCACAGATCAGCGTCGCGGCTATGGCGGATGGGTGCGCTCTCTCCGGTTAGGAACGAGCGGTCGGTATGGGCAAGGTCCGCCAGCAGCACACCGTCCACCGGCGCGCGCATGCCGGTGG
>JBCBNR010000005.1:0-20129 GCA_039821665.1 Pseudomonadota bacterium | reverse complement strand
CGCGCCTGGATTTGCTGTGTGCTGGAGTTCAAGAACCGACAGCGGGTGGTGATGGGCCCGGGCTATACCGAGTTGTTCTTTTGGGATGAGGCCTGCGCCCTGGCCGCAGGACACCGACCGTGTTTTGAGTGCAGGCGTGCCGATGCGCTGGCCTTTGCCTTTGCTTGGAGCGGCGAGGCTGTGCGCGCGACCGCCCCCCAGATGGACCGCGATTTGGCCAAAGCACGGGCTGAGGGTCCTTGGATATGCGATGCGGCCCCCGAAGGTGCTATGGTCGCCCTGCCAGAGGGCCCAGCCCTGGTCGCCCAAGGCGCGCTGCACCTTTGGTCCCCGGACGGCTATGGCGCATCGCAACCCCTGCCGAGGCGGCTGCGCGTGCTGACGCCGAGGCCCATTTGCACCGTGTTGGCGCGGGGCTACCGGCCGCAGATGGGGCTCAACGCCTAGGTTTCTTCGCCCCAAGCTTGGTGCGACGCGGCCCCAAGGGGCGCGATGGATCGGTGGCCGAGCGTCGGCGGGGGGAGGCGCCTTCGGACGACCCTGCCCCGTCCGGGCGGCCTTTGGGCCCGCCCACCTTGGGCCCACTGTCCCTGAACCCGCCGCCCTTGGACCCACCGCCCTTGGACCCGCCACCCTTGGACCCACTGCCCGTGTGCGCACCGTCTTTCGGCGCGCCGCCTTTTGGCATGCCACGCGCGCCACCCGCGCCCCTGCGGGGGGAGGCGTCGTCGGTCATGCGACCCCCTGGTTTTGCCGTGTCCCACCCGTCATTTGCACGCGGCGTGCGGGTGCGGCCCTCTTTGACATCTTTGGGTTTGCGCCCTGCTCGCGACGCTTTGTCGAACCCCTGGCCATCATCCCCCCGCATGGGCGTGCGTGGCTTGCGGCGAGGCTTCGCGTCGCTTTCGCTTTTGGCCGGGGCCGCCGGTGCCCGCCGGGTGCCGCTGACCGCGCTGTCGCCGATCTGATCGCGCAGGGTTTTGCCCCGCACCTCCTCCACCTCGCCCGTTGGCAACTCCCCCAATTGGAAGGGTCCGTAGGAGACACGGATAAGCCGGTTCACGATCATATCGATCGTCTCCAAGGCGCGCCGGATCTCGCGATTCTTGCCCTCGGTCAAGGTGATGGTCAGCCAGGAATTGGCGCCCTGTGTTCGGTCGAGCGAGACACCCATGGGGCGAAAGCGCGTGCCATCTTCAAGGGTGATGCCACCCCGCAGACGGGCGAGGGCCGCCTCGCTGGCAGCCCCTTTGGCGCGCACCCGATAGCGCCGCGACCAGCCCGTGTCGGGCAATTCCAGCCTGCGCTTGAGCGCGCCATCATTGGTCAGCAGCAGCAACCCTTCGGAGGTCAGATCCAGACGTCCGATCGACATCACCCGCGGCAGGTCTGCAGGCAAACGGTCAAAGACGGTAGGCCTGCCCTTTTCGTCCCGCGCCGATGTCACCAGACCCACTGGTTTGTGGTAACGCCACAGGCGGGTGATGTCCGCATCTTCGACCACAGCACCATCAAAGGTGATTTTGTCAGCAGCAGTGACAGTGAACGCTGGGGTGTCGATGGTCTTACCATTGACCGCGATGCGGCCCGAGGTGATCAGCGCCTCGGCGTCCCGGCGCGAGGCGATACCTGCGCGCGCAAGGCGCTTGGCCAGGCGCTCGCGCTCGGATGTGTCGTTTGGAGAAGTGGTCATGGGCAGCCCATAGAGCAGCGAACGCCGCAAAGAAAGCGAAACCACGCAACCCACCGCCTGCAACTTGGATGCGCGGCCTGGGCTGTCCGCCGCAATCTGCAGCCCTGGGATCGACAAGGCTCCGCCGTGGGGCCCTTTCTATGCCGACACCGGGGCACAGGCCCTTGCGCTCGGGCGGCACCTGGGGCACCGACACGCCATGACCTCTCACGGATTGACCCAAGCGCCCCACATGGACCGCGCCCTGGCCCTGGCCCGAGCGGCTGCGGATTTGGGGGAGGTGCCTGTCGGGGCCGTGGTTACCGCCCCCAATGGCGATGTGCTGGCAGAAGCGCACAATCTGGTCGAGACGCGCGCAGACCCTAGCGCCCATGCGGAGATGCTGGCGCTTCGCGCGGCCTGTGCAGCCTTGGGACAACCCCGGTTGGACGGCTGCACGCTTTATGTGACGCTCGAGCCTTGCGCGATGTGTGCCGGTGCCATTGCCGCAGCCCGGATCGCACGGGTTTATTATGGCGCACCCGATCCCAAGTCCGGCGGGGTGGAGCAAGGGGCTTGCGTGTTCTCTCACCCGCAAAGCCACCACAAGCCACAGGTCTATGGTGGGCTCAGAGAGCGTGAGAGCGCCACCCTGCTCAGGGCGTTTTTCGCCCAAAGGCGGGGATCCTAGGCAGACCTCAGGGGCGCGCGTCTGGCGCCCACATGTCCATCAGGGTCCAAAGCGCCAAGGTCCGCTCGGCCGTCATCCGCCCGTTGCAGGCAGCCCCCGCCACAATGCGCGCGCTGCCCGGCCCGTGCAGCCCATAGGCAAAGGCGCAGGCCGCATCCCGATGGGCGCGCCAAGTGGCCTGATCTTCCTCAAAGCGCGCGGCCAGGGCCGGTCCGTCCGGCTTGCGCGCGCCAAACGCCCGCGCCAGCCGCGCCTGAGCCTCTGCCAAGGCCAGATCCCAAGCATGCCCCGTGCGTGTGTGGCACGCGGCCAGACCGGTGGTGGTTTGATCATCACCGCCCATGCGTTGGCACAGCGCCAAAGCGCTCTGCGGGCAGGTGTCCCGCGCGGACCCTTGGGACAGGCAGGTGGCAACAAAGGCGTTCAGCCTATCGTCAGGGCAGCCAAAGCCATCGGCGCACCTGTCCTGCGCCCCGCTAGAGACCGCAAAGACAACCCCAAAGCCTGCCGCCACAGCTGCGCTCAACGGGCGTATCACAGCGTTATCGTCTCCATTACATCCATCTCGCGCACAATCTGCGGATCAGGCAACCCGGCCTTCAGCGCCGCCGCGTCCTGAGCCAAAAACGGAAACGTCTTATAGTGGCACGGGATCAGGGTGCTGAAGTTGAAGTATGTGCGCGCCGCAAAGGCTGCGCGCGCGCCGTCCATGGTGAAATGTCCGCCGATGGGCAGAATGCCGATCTGGGGCGCGTGCAACGCCTCGAACACCGCCATATCGGCCATGACATCCGTATCGCCCGCGAAATAAAGGGTCTTGCCTTGCGCCGACAGCATATAGCCCGCCTCCGCACCTGCCTGCAGCGGCCCGTCCGGCCCCGCCAGGCTGGAGGAGTGGGTGGCATGGACCATGGTCACCGACAGATCACCCAAGCTGACCGTACCGCCCTTGTTAAAACCTATGGTCTCGACCTGCTCGCGCGCGGCCCAATGGCTCATCAGATCGTACATGCCCACGATCGGTGCGTCATGGTCCTTTGACAGCCGCAGCGCATCGCCGGCATGATCCCCATGGGCGTGGCTGAGCAAGATATGGGTCACACCTGCCACCGCCTCGGCCTCCGCCTGCGCCGCCGTTCCCTCAGCTGTGCCATCGCCCAAAGCCGGGTTCCCGGTGAACCATGGATCGATCAACACCACCGCCGCATCGGTTTGCAGCCGAAATCCTGAATGTCCCAACCAAGTGAGTTGCATCGCTCCCCTCCATTGCGTCACAGATACCCTAACACAAGACGGAGGCATGCCGTGAACGGTTGGTCAGAGCAAATGGACAATTATTGCGAACGCGTGGATTTCGCGTTCTGGTCCGAACCTGTGAACGCGTTGACCAATGCCGCCTTCCTGCTGGCCGCTTTTCTGGTGTGGCGCGCGCTCAAAGGCCCCGATCTCGGCGCGCGGCTGCTGGTGGGCGTGCTCGCGGCGATCGGGATCGGGTCGTTTCTGTTTCACACCTTTGCCACCCGCTGGGCTGTGATGATGGACGTGCTGCCCATCCTGACCTTCATCCTGCTCTATGTGCATTTGGCCACAATCCGGTTCTTTGGGGCCCCGGTTTGGGCAGGGATCGGGGCGGCGGTGGCCTACATCCCCTATTCCGCCGTGGTCACGATTGGCCTGTCAGCGCTCACAGGTCCGTTGAACGGATCCATTGCTTATTTTCCGGTCCCCATCTTGATCACAGCCTACGCTTTGGCCCTTTTGGGGCGCGCGCCTGACACCGCGCGCGGGCTTTTGATCGGTGTGGGCCTGCTCACGCTCTCACTCTTTTTTCGCACCATCGACCAGGCGGTCTGCCCGCAGCTTGGCTTGGGCACCCATTTCCTGTGGCATTGCCTCAACGGGGCGATGCTGGGCTGGATGATCTGGGTGCTGCACCGCGCCCGTGCGCCCCACCCCCCGGCCCCAAACTGAGCCCCTTCATTTTTGCAAAAATATCCCGGGGAGTCCCGAAGGGACGGGGCGGAGCCCCTGTTAAACAACTTGTGCGCCTGTGGCGCAGGCGGGGGCGGAGCCCCTATGGGTATCGCTGACCCAAAGGTGCGCTGCTCTGCCCTTGGGCACGCCACCCTTGCGCGCGCCACCCTCCCTCGCTAAACCCACGCGCAATCGGGCAAGGAGAGACCATGGCGATTGATCGCAACACTGCGCGCAAAGTGGCCCATCTGGCGCGCATCGCCGTCAGGGACGAGGATTTGGACGCGCTGGCGGGCGAATTGAACGGCATTCTAAGCTTTATGGAAACCCTGGGAGAGGTGGATGTCGACGGCGTGGAGCCGATGACCTCAGTCACCCCTATGGCCCTGCCCTTGCGCGAGGATCAGATCACCGCGGGCAACCAGCAATCGCAGGTTCTCGCCAACGCACCAGATGCGCGCGAAGGCTTTTTTGCCGTGCCAAAGGTGGTGGAATGAGCGATCCCAAAGACCTGACTCTAGCGCAAGCGCGCGATGCTCTGCGCCAGGGCGATCTCAGCGCGGCAGAGCTGACAGATGCCTATCTGACCGCGATAGAGGGCGCGGATGGGCTCAACGCATTCTGCGCCAAAACCCCGGATCTTGCCCTCGACCAGGCCCGCGCGGCGGATACGCGCATCGCCCAAGGCGATGCTCCGGATCTGTGCGGCATCCCTTTGGGCATCAAAGACCTCTTTTGCACCAAGGATGTGCCCTCCCAAGCGGCTTCAGCGATTTTGAACGGGTTCAAACCGCCCTATGAAAGCACCGTGACTACTCAGCTGTGGGACCGGGGTGCTGTGATGTTGGGCAAGCTGAACATGGACGAGTTTGCCATGGGCTCCTCCAACGAGACCTCCACCTATGGGCCTGCGATCAGCCCCTGGCGGCGGGCCGGTTCCGACACAGCCCTAACCCCCGGCGGGTCCTCCGGCGGCTCGGCTGCGGCGGTCTCGGCCCGACTGTGTTTGGGGGCCACCGGAACCGATACCGGCGGGTCGATCCGCCAACCGGCGGCCTTCACCGGCATTGTCGGCATCAAACCAACCTATGGGCGCTGCTCGCGTTGGGGCATCGTGGCTTTCGCCTCCTCGCTCGACCAGGCGGGGCCGATGACGCGCGATGTGCGCGATGGGGCCATCCTGCTCGAAGCCATGGTCGGCCATGACCCCAAAGACAGCACATCGGCCGATTTGCCGGTGCCCAATTTCGAGGCCGCCCTGACCGGTGACATTCGCGGCAAGCGCATCGGCATCCCGTCCGAGTATCGGGTGGACGGCATGCCCGCCGAGATCGATGCCCTTTGGCGCAACGGCGCCGAGATGCTGCGCAGCGCGGGCGCCGAGATCGTCGATATCTCGCTGCCCCACACCAAATACGCCCTGCCCGCCTATTACGTGATTGCCCCTGCGGAGGCATCGTCGAACCTTGCGCGCTATGACGGTGTGAAATACGGCCACCGGGCGAAGATTTCGGCTAATGAAGGCATCACCGAGATGTACGAGCGGACCCGAGCCGAAGGTTTTGGCAAAGAGGTACAGCGCCGGGTGATGATCGGGGCCTATGTGTTGTCCGCCGGGTTCTATGACGCCTATTACCGCCGTGCCCAGCGGGTGCGCACCCTGATCAAGCTTGATTTTGAGACGGTGTTTGCCCAAGGCATCGACGCTATTCTGACCCCGGCGACCCCGTCGGCCGCCTTTGGGATCGGCGAGATGGCCGATGCCGATCCGATCCAGATGTATCTCAACGATGTTTTTACCGTCACCGTGAACCTGGCGGGCCTGCCCGGTGTCTCGGTCCCTGCGGGGCTTGATGCGCACGGTCTGCCCCTTGGCCTGCAATTGATCGGACAGCCCTGGGGCGAGGCTGACATGTTGAACACCGCCTATGCATTGGAGCAAGCCGCTGGCTTTACCGCGACGCCTGGGCAATGGTGGTAGCAACGACTGAGAGGAGGGATGCGATGCGCCGGTCTCTGATGATATTCCTGGCCTGTGGGGCCGTGGCGGCCTGCAGCACCGAGCCTGCGGGCGGGCGCGGCCCGTTCGACCCGATCCCCACCCGCCCTGCAGGCGATGTGCAGCCCATTTCGGTGACGCCACCCACCGGTGCCGCCCCGATCGAGACGGAACCGACCGAGGCCCAGAACATCCCAACCGCGCAAGGGGATCTTGCGTCCGATGTGCGCAACGCCCTCGGCTCGCCCGTGCCAGCGGCTGATCCCCAAGGGGACCCGGGCACGGGCATCGATCCCAACGACCAGGCCATCGACCTCAACCAATTCAGCCAAGAAGAGCAACGCCGCCAGCGCGAAGAGGATGCCCGGCGCATTGCCGAAGCCCGCGCGCGCCTTGTGGTGGTGGAGCCTACGGCGGTGGAACAGGTCAACCCGAACATCAACGTGGCAAGCTTCGCGCGAGAGACGACACACGCCTTGGGCACGCGGCTTTACAACCGGGGCGCATTTCGCTCGCGCAGTCAATCAAACCGGGTCTGTGCACAGTTCGCAAGCGCTGATGACGCGCAGCGCCGGTTCCTGGGCGCTGGTGGGCCGGAAACAGACGAGTTCAACCTGGACCCGGATGGGGACGGCTTTGCCTGTGGGTTTGATCCCCGCCCCTATCGCGCGCTGAGCTTCTAGCGCGCGGCGTGTCCCAAAGCGGTTTACCCGGGGCGCGACCAGGCACGCGCAAGCGGTGCAACACCCGCGATATGTCTCGCGCAGTCTAATCACCAGTGTCGCCTGGGCCAAACGCCTGGCTGCACCAAATGCCATGGGATAAGGCGCCCAAACCTGGACGCCCCGCTTTCATGTCAGCCGCACGCGGCCGAACTTGGTCCTAGATCAGTTTCAGATCCCCGGCGCTCTTACGACCGTCGCGCCCATCGATCAATTCAAACTCGACCTCTTGATTGTCAGCAAGACCGGTCAAGCCCGCCTTCTGCACGGCCGTGATGTGGACAAAAATATCCTTCCCACCGCCCTCAGGCTGGATAAAACCAAAGCCCTTCTCGGTGTTGAACCACTTCACAGTTCCTTTAGCCATCTTGCAATAGTCCTTCTTCACTTCACTGTGGCCGCCCGATCATCGGAAACGCGGCCGCGATTGGTCGGCATGCTCAATGACTGCTGCTGGGTCCCATCGGGTGCTTTAAGCAGTGGTCGAGTTTCGACGAACGCCTGTAAACATTACCCCGAATCGCCCCGAAGCCCTAGACAAAAGCGTAGCATGTTGCCAGTGGTTTAACGCTTTCCCGACCCAATCCCCTTGCTTGAGGTCAAAAAACCGTGTTTTTCGCACCAAAGAAGATGATCAGTGCACTAAGGCAGGGACATTATGGCCGAACTCTTCACGCTCGCAAATCTGGGGAACCTGGGGGTTTTGATCTTCCTACAGGCCGTCCTGGGCTTCGATAATCTGCTCTATATCGCGATCGAGAGCCAACGGGCACCAGCCCATCTGCAGGCCGCGGTGCGCCGCTGGGGCATCATCATCGCGATCGTTCTGCGCATTGTGCTGCTGTTTGTGATGATCCGGCTGATCACAGCGCTGGAGGCGCCCTTTTTCTCCATCAACATCCCGGGGATCTTAGAGGGTGATTTCAACTTCGCGGTCATCGTGTTTCTGTTTGGCGGTGGGTTCATCATGTACACCGCCGTCAAAGAGATCAGCCATCTTTTGTCGATGGAGCATTTGGAGCATGGGCCGGGCGATGGTTCGGGCAAATCGGCGACGGCGGTGATCGCGCTGATTGTGCTGATGAACCTGATCTTCTCGTTCGACTCGATCCTATCGGCCCTGGCGATTACCGATGTGTTTCCGGTTTTGGCGATTGCCATCATCTCCAGCGGGGTGGCCATGCTGGTGCTGGCCGATGGGGTCACAAACTTCATCAAGCGCAATCGCATGTATGAGGTTTTGGGCCTTTTCGTATTGCTGATCGTCGGCATAGTTTTGTTGGGCGAAGGCGGGCATGAAGGGCATTTGAAGCTCTTTGGCTATGCGATCGAGCCCATGGCCAAATCTACCTTCTATTTCTCGGTGGCGGTGCTGTTCATTGTGCAGTTCATCCAAACTGGGTACCGGCGCAAACTCGACGCGGTGCGTGCCCATGAACAGGCGCATCTTGCCTCGAAAGACGCGGGTGCTGCCCATTAGCGAGGGACCTGCGGTGGCGCAAAGGCCCCGGGATTTCCCCCTCAAACTTTCGCAAGCAGGTGACTATGTGCAGCGCAACGCTTGTGGTAGGAGAGCAGTCAGGGTGACAGATCAGGGCCGGTGGACCATACGCCAATGACCCCAAAGACGATGAGGGCAATCGCAGCCGCCGTGCTGTTGATTTTGGTGCTTTACAGCGGCGTTGCCGCTTGGGGGGCCGTGTGATGGCCAAACGGTTTGGCGGCAAATTCAGCCCTGACGGGGCAACACCTGGGGCCACAGGCGCGCAGTTCCAAAACCGTCGCGCCCGGGCGGTTAACATCTGGGCGCGCCTTTTGTTTTTCGCGCCGCTGCCGCTGTTGTTGGCTGGTATCGGCGAAGTGATGCAAAGCGACCCTTTGGGCATGGTGGCCGAGCTTGGCAGCTTTGCGCTGATGTTGCTGGGCGCATGGCTGGTGAACGAAGGGCTGCGCGCTGCTGACGCCTATGAGGCGCGCGCCATCGCAAAACCGCCCGCTGTGCCGCGCAAGCTGCTGGGGGCCGTCTGCCTTGGGCTGGGCATCTTCGGGGCGCATTTCCTGGGCGCAGGGGCAGGCTTGATCGGGGGGCTGGTGTTCGGCGCGGTTGGCGCTGGCCTGACGCTTGCAGCCTTCGGGCTGGACCCGATGAAGTCCAAAGGCATCTCGGGCCATTCCGAGTTCGACAACACCCGGGTCGCCAATGCCATCGAAAAGGCCGAAGGGCTGGTCAAGGACATCCAAACCGCCGCCGCACGCTTTGGCGACCGCAGCCTAGAGGATCGGGTGGACCGCCTGTGCGCCAAGGCGCGCGAGGTTTTCAAAGTGGTCGAGGAGGACCCAAGGGACCTGCCGCGCGCCCGCAAATTCCTGTCCGTCTATTTGATGGGCGCGCGGGATGCGACCGTGAAGTTTGCAGATCTCTACGGGCGCAACCGCTCGACCGAGGCGCGGCGCGATTACGAGGCGCTGTTGAGCGACCTGGAAACCAGCTTTGCCAAACAACGCGAACAGCTTTTGCTGGAAGACCGGTCCGATTTGGACATCGAGATCGATGTCCTGCGCCAACGTTTGAGACAAGAGGGCCTGACGGCCGAATAAGGAGAGGGTGTTATGAAAGAAGACGTGCGGGCGCAGGCCCAAACCGCATTGAAAGAGGTCGAGCAAGTGACCTCGGTCCTGTTGCCGGAACCCAAGGCGGACCTGATCGTCGTCGAAAAGGCCGATCCCGTGGAAAAAGCCGAAATCGACAAGCGCATGGCCGAGTTGGACATGGCTGACACCCAGTCGATCATTCGCTTCGGCTCGGCCGCCCAGTCCGAGTTGCAAGAGATCAGCCAAGAAATGCTGTCGGGCGTGCGCAACAAAGATGTGGGCCCAGCGGGCGCGTCGCTGCGCGAGATGGTCGGCTCTATCCGTGGCTTCTCGGTCGATGAGTTGAACCCCAACCGCAAGCTAAGCTGGTGGGAGCGCCTGATCGGGCGCGCCAAGCCAATCCACGAATTCATGGCCCGCTACGAGACGGTGCAAGGCCAGATCGACAAAGTGACGGGCGAGTTGTTGGAGCACGAGCATATCTTGCTCAAAGACATCAAGTCGCTCGACGTGCTGTATGAAAAGACGCTCGACTTCTATGACCAACTGGCCCTCTACATCGCCGCTGGCGAGGAGAAGTTGCGCCTGCTCGACACCCATGAGATCCCCGCCAAAGAGCAGGCCGTCCAAGACGCGCCTGAGGATCAGGGCGTGATCATGGCCCAAGAGCTGCGCGACCTGCGTTCGGCCCGCGACGACTTGGAGCGTCGGGTGCACGATCTGAAGCTGACCCGCCAAGTGACGATGCAATCGCTTCCGTCCATCCGTTTGGTGCAGGAGAACGACAAGTCGCTGGTGACCAAGATCAACTCGACCTTGGTCAACACGGTGCCCTTGTGGGAAACGCAGCTGGCCCAAGCGGTCACCATCCATCGCAGCCAGGCCGCAGCCGAGACGGTGCGCGATGCCAACGACCTGACCAACGAGTTGCTGCGCTCGAACGCGGAAAACCTCAAGCAAGCCAACGCCACCATCCGCGAGGAGATGGAGCGCGGGGTCTTCGACATCGAGGCCATCAAAGAGGCCAACGCCAATTTGATTGACACGATCGAGGACAGCTTGCGCATTGCGGACGAAGGCAAGGCCAAGCGGGCCGCAGCTGAGAAGGATCTGCAGGCCATGGAGGCGGAGCTGAAAAACACCCTGGCCGCGGCGAAAGCCAAGGCCACCGGTCTGGGCGCCCAAGTGGGCGAGAGCGTTTGAGCCCAAACGCCCCCTTGGCCCGGGCCGCCCATTGGCCCGGTCGTGCGCTGCTGCTGGCTGCGGGCATCATGCTCGCGGCCTGCACCCCGCCCGATACCGTGGCGGATGAAGATTTAGAAAGCTACTATGCCCTGACCACCGGCCTGATCGCCCGTGCAGGTGGGATGCGCACCGAAACCGCCCCCGCAGATGCCCGGGTCACCGCACAAGACCTGGTGCGCAATTTTCAAGTGATCGCCTTGCGCTCGGAATACACCCGCGAGGGGGATACCTTCGTGGAAGGGGGGCAGCCGATCCCGCTTGCCCGCTGGACCACCCCCATACGCTATGAATTTATCTTCGGGCCGTCCGTGTCCCCGGATCAGCGCGCGCAGGACGAGGCAAGCACCCGGCGCTATCTTGCCCGCATCTCGCGCCTCACCGGCGTGCCCATGCGCCCTGCTGCCAGCTCGGCAGAGGCGAACTTTACCCTCGCCTTTCTCAACCGGGCCGAACAACGGGCCTTCGCCCAAGTGATCCGGCAGCAATCCGAGACCCAAAACTCGGCGTTTCTCAACGGGCTGGAGTTTAGCACCCCGCAAGAGTTCTGCTCGGGGTATATCTTCGGGTCCAGCGCCGATGTGGTCGATATCCGCTCGGCCTTTGTGCTGATCAAGCACGAGCAGAAAGGCCTCGCGCGCGAGGCCTGCATCCATGAAGAGATCGCACAATCCATGGGGTTGGTGAATGACAGCCTGGAGGCGCGTCCTTCGATCTTTAACGATGATTACGAGTTTGCCCTGCTCACCCGCCATGACGAGGTGCTGCTCGCGATGCTATACGACCCGGCCCTGCGCCCGGGCATGACCGCGACCGAGGTGGTCCCCCTGCTGCCCGGGGTCGCAACCCGCGCTTTACGACGCACCGGCTCTAACGCTCTGGTGACCAATTGACGACCAAGGAGGCACCCCATGCCCATTTTTGATTTCCTCAAAGGCCAGTTCATCGATGTCATCCATTGGACCGATGACAGCTCGGATACGCTCGTCTGGCGGTTCGAGCGGGAGGGGCATGAGATTAAGTATGGGGCCAAGCTGACCGTGCGCGAGGGGCAGTCGGCCGTGTTTGTGCATGAGGGCCAGTTGGCGGATGTGTTCACGCCTGGGCTCTATATGCTTGAGACCAACAACATGCCCATCCTGACCACCCTGCAGCATTGGGATCACGGTTTCAAAAGCCCGTTCAAATCCGAGATCTACTACGTCAACACCACCCGGTTCCAGAACCTCAAATGGGGCACCAAGAACCCGATCATGCTGCGCGATCCCGAGTTTGGTCCGATCCGTTTGCGCGCCTATGGCACCTATTCCATTCTGATCAAGGATCCGGGTCGCTTTTTGGTCGAGAACGAGGGCACGGATGGCGAGTTCACCACCGACGAGATCAGTTATCAAATCCGCAACATTATCGTCAGCCGTTTCACCTCGGCAATCGCGCAATCGGGCATCCCCGTGCTCGACATGGCCGCGAACACCGAGGATTTGGGCAAGCTGCTGGCGGCCAAAATTTCGCCCGAACTGGCAGAGTTCGGGTTGGAGATGCCGGCACTTTTCATCGAAAACATCTCGCTTCCCTCGGCGGTGGAGGCGGCTTTGGACAAACGCTCATCCATGGGCATTGCGGGGGATCTGGGCCGCTACACCCAATATTCAGCCGCCGAAGCAATGACCGAGGCCGCAAAGAACCCCGGCGGCGATGGCGGCATGGGAGCCGGGTTAGGGATGGGCATGGGCATGGCGATGGCAGGACAGATGGCCCAGAACGGCCCTTGGGGCGCGCAAGCGGCACCGCCGCCCCCGCCGGTGGACAAGGTTTGGCATATCGCCGCTGGCGGCGAGACCATAGGCCCGTTTTCCCGGGCTGAAATGGGGCAAAAGGCGCAAAGCGGGCAGTTGAGCCGCGAAAGCTGGGTCTGGACCGCAGGTCAAGACGGCTGGATGAAGGCCGAGGACGTGATGGAGCTGGCGCAGCTCTTTACGATCCTACCCCCGCCTCCCCCGCCGGGCGCGTAACCCATGGCGGAGGCGGCCGATCACCGCTTCCCGTGCGAGGCTTGCGGGTCGGACCTGCGCTATGCGCCGGGCACGGATCTTCTGACCTGTGATCATTGCGGCAATGAACAGGCGATCACCGGGGCCGGGCCGTGGGCGGGGCGCGCTTTGGAGGAGGTGGATTTTCGTCAGACCATCGCCAATGCAGCACCATCCCAGATGGAAGAAACGGCCGTGCTCGATTGTCCCAATTGCGGGGCGCAGGTGGAGTTCGAGCCAGACACCCATGCCGCAGAGTGCCCGTTTTGTGCGACACCCGTTGTCACCTCGACCGGCGCGCATCGGCACATCAAACCCGCCGGACAATTGCCGTTCCTGTTGAGCGAAGAGGCGGCGCGCGAGGCCATGACCACCTGGCTGGGGCGGCTGTGGTTCGCGCCAAACGGCTTGCAAGCCTTTGCCCGCAAAGGGCGCAGCCTACAGGGCATTTACGTGCCCTATTGGACCTATGATGCAGAGACCCGCAGCCGCTATCGCGGCCAGCGCGGCACGGTCTATTATGAGACCCGCCGCCAGCGCGTTGTGGTCGATGGCAAGACAGAGACGCGCCAGGTGCGGGTCCAAAAGGTCCGTTGGAACCGGGTCTCGGGCCATGTGGCGCGCAACTTTGACGATGTGCTGGTGCTGGGGTCCCGCGCGCTGCCAAAACGCTATACCGACGGGCTGGCGCCTTGGGATTTGTCCGGGTTGGAGCCGTACCAGCCCGAATACCTCGCCGGATTTCGCGCCGAAGGGTACACGGTGGATCTGCAAGAAGGGTACCAGGAGGCCCAAGCGATCATGGAGCGCACGATTTTGCGCGATGTGAAGTTTGACATTGGCGGGGATCGCCAGCGGGTGGATGATCTGAAAACCGATGTGGGCGCACTGACCTTCAAGCACATCCTGCTGCCGGTCTGGATTGCGGCCTATAAGTATCGCGGCAAAAGCTTTCGGTTTGTGGTCAATGGGCGCACCGGTGCTGTGCAGGGCGAGCGACCCTATTCGGCCTGGAAGATCGCCCTGGCCGTCCTGGTCGCGGCCCTGGTGGCAGGCACCATCGGCTATCTGGTGGCGTTGGAGCAGATGTAGACCCCGGCCGCGCGCTGGCCTGGATCTTTGCGTACAATGCTGCGTTAACTTGAGCTCACATCAAAACAGGGAGAGAGACCATGACAGTCGCACGCGTCACCGAGATCATTTCAAGTTCACCCAAATCCTTTGAGGATGCCGTCGAGACCGGGGTCGCCCGGGCCACCAAAACCCTTAAGCATGTGCAAGGCGCTTGGGTTCAGGACCAAAAGGTCACCGTGGTGGATGGCAAGATCGCTGAGTACCGGGTCACCCTTAAAGTGACGTTTGTTCTAGAGGATTGATCCGCCCTGGCCGCCGTGCTGCGCGTGACTTTGGCGTGCGCCTCCGGCGGGAGTGTTTAGCGAAACTCGATGGGAAGCGCGCGCGCCAAAGGCGGGCGCGCGTTTGAGAAGAAAAGCAGTGTGCTGCAAAAGGGTTTTTGCAGAGAAACTTGAATGATTTTGGAAGGTTAGGGTGCGTACAGGAAGTACACCCTACTCGTTACGCTACACAGCCCCCTGTACGCAGGGTTAATATTCCAATCAAATATGGCGAGACCTTGTTTAGGCTTTGTCCATTCTTGGATGTTTTCTAGGGACGGGTGCCTGTGGCGCAATAACCACAAGATCTGGTGCAGCTATGGGGTGGGGATCGGATCGAGGAACGCAGGCTCGTTGCCGCGCGCCCGGTTCACCTGTGCTGTGACCCGGTGCCAGGTCAGCGTGCCGGCGGGGGTTGCGCGCATCAAAGGGGCCGCGCCATGTCCGGCCTCGCCCAGCCACAAAGCGAGGCTTGCAGGCTCCAGTATGACCGGCATGCGGTGGTGCAAAGCGGACAGATCCGGGCTTGCTGCACAGGTGACAATGGCGCAGGTGGTTAGCAGCGCATCCTCGGGCCCACGCCAATCCTGCCAAAGGCCGGCGAACATCATGGGCTGCGTGTCTTTGCGTGCGATGGACCATGGCAGTTTATCCTCGCCCTCTTTGGTCCATTCGAAAAAGCTGGTGGCCGGGATCACACAACGCCGGGTGCGGACCGCTTTGGCAAAGGCCGGTTTGTCGGCGATGGTTTCGGCCCGAGCGTTGATCAACAAAGGCCCGCCCGAAACTGTCTTGTACCACTGGGGCACAAAACCCCAGCGCATAGGGCGCAGAGCCCGCGCCCCGTTTTGGGAGGTGACCACGGCCACCTCTTGCGTGGGGCAGATGTTATAGCGTGGCGTGTCGGGCAGCGCATTGTGGGGCGCTGCGTCAAAGAGCTGCGCCATGGCGTCATTGGGCAGGGTCAGGGCGAAGCGTCCGCACATGACCACAAGGCTAGCGCTGCGCGGGTCATTGCGCAAATGGCGGCGCAAACAAAAAAAGGGCCCGCAAGCGCGGGCCCTTTGAAGCGGTTGTCCGGCCTTACTTTTGCGAGATGCGCCCGTCGAGATAGGGCTGGTAGGCGCCGTTAGCAGCCAGGAAATCGGCCACCACCAGTTCGAGGCCAGGGCCGAAATCATAGGCATTCATGCTGTCGGTCGAGAACATCTTATAGCCGTCCCCGCCCCCGCGCATATAGTTGTTCGACACCACGCCATAGGTCGCGTCCGGGTCGAGCGGCACAAAGCCATCGCCCTCGGTCACCATCACCTCGACGATCCGGCTGCCCGGCTCGGCGCTGGCGTCCCAGACGTATTTCAGACCAGCCACCTGGGGGAACCGGCCCGCCCCTTCTTCGACCTGCCCGACGCCATTTTCCAGGGCGTCCAAAATGCCTTGGCCCTTGATCTGGAAGGTGGCGAGCGTGTTTTGGAAGGGCAGCACGGTCAGCACCTCGCCCATCGTCACCTCGCCCGCATCGATGGAGGCACGCAAGCCACCGCCGTTTTGGATGGCGATCTGGATGCCCTGGTCTTTCACCCGGTCCAGCATGGCATCGGCCACCAGATTGCCCATCTCGCATTCCATGGCCCGACAGACCGTGCGGTCGCCTTCGATCGGGGCTGATGTCTCGCCGATCACCCGGACCTTCATCTCCTCGATGGGTCCGGCAAGCTCGGCCACCCGGGCGACGATTTCAGGGTCTTCGGCCACGCTTGCGTCCAAAAGCACCGTGTCGCCGGTGGCATCCGTGACGTTGCCCGCGTCGTCAAAGGTCAGCGTGATAACGCCCACATATTTGGAATAGGCATAGGCCTGCACCACCGGGGTATCGCCCACCATGGTGGGATAGGCCATTGCCCCCTCTTCGGTGTTCGAAAACTTGGTGTGGGAGTGCCCTCCGACCACCAGATCGATGCCCGGCACAGCCTCGGCGATCGCCATATCTTTGCTGATGCCAACATGGTTGAGCGCGATGATCTTGGTCACGCCCTCAGCCTCCAACGCGGCCACGTCTGCGGCCAGACTGTCGATCTCATTTTGGAAAATCACGGAAGAGCCGGGGCTCGACGTCTCGGCCGTGTCCACGGCAAGGGCCGAGATGATGCCGATCTTCTCGCCCCCCACGTCCAGCACCACGTGGTCGTCAACCTTGCCGGCCAGCACATTGGACTGGCTGACATCGATGTTGCCAGAGATGATGGGGAAGGACACGGCATCCGCCAGCTTGGCCAAACCTTCCGGTCCGTCATCGAATTCGTGGTTGCCCACGGCCATCGCGTCAAAGCCGATCTTTTCCATAAACTCGGCTTCCACGTCCCCTTTGTAGGTCGTGTACATCAGCGAGCCTTGGTACTGGTCGCCCGCATCGAGCACCAGGAAATTCTGGCCCGCATACTGCTCGCGCAACTCGGCAATTTTGGTGGCAACACGGGCCACGCCGCCAAAGCATTTGCCTTCGGCATTGTCCTCGGCGTTGCAGGTGCTGTCGAAGCGGTTGATCGGTTCGATCCGGCTGTGCAGATCGTTGATATGGGCAATCGTCAGGGTGTAATCGGCCAACGCCGTGGTGGCGAGCAGCGTCGCCGCACTGGCAGTCAAAGCGGTGCGAATCATAAAGTGTCTCTCCCTGCGGTGAACTTGGACAAGTCAGTGATATATCCAGGCGGATAGGCTTTCCAGCACGGAATTTGGGCAGCAGCTGCCGAATGCCTATCCTTTTGTCGAGGATCCGAATGCGCGCTTTTCAATTGCGTCGATCTCTTCGACACCCACAGACTACGGCAATGGTTCCACAGACGAGATTGCAAACGCGATTGCCGCAATCGAAGCCAATTCGAGCTACACTGGCGTGAAAGCGCTGGGCAAGGTCGAGGGGACCTTCGGCGACGGTGCCAATGCATCCGAGTCTGGGTATGGTGAAGCGATTGATCTGACGTTGAGCAATTTGATGTTCGACCCGGGCGAACTTAAGCAGTTCGACGCTGCGATTGGTGACCCGATGTTTACGCTGGTGGCTGTACTGGTCAAGGCAGGAAGCTCCAAAAGCACCAATGGTCAAAGCGGGATCATCTATATTGATGAGTTCACCAGCTTGACGCCCGCAACGTCGAAAGGCGTTAGCCACATCTCCTATTTCGGGATCATGGGGGGTACGACTGCGGTGCCGCTGCCCGCATCGGCGCTGCTGCTGGGCGGTGCTTTGATTGCGCTTGGCGCCTCTCGCCGTCGCAAGGTGGCCTAAGCCGACAGGCCTTTAGTGTTGAGTGTTAAGGGGGTGCTTCACAGCACCCCTTTTTCTGTTGGCCATTCCAGCGTAGCGTATCCTCACACACCCAGAGGAGCCACCGCCATGAACTCGCCTTTGTCCAACACCCAAATGCGCGACGTTCAGGCGTTGCTGCACCCTTACACCAACGCCGAGGTTCACAAGGCGCAGGGCCCGCACATGATCTCTCGCGGGGACGGGATCTTTGTCTACGACGACGCCGGACGCCCCTTGATCGAGGGGATGGCGGGCCTGTGGTGCTGTGGGCTGGGGTTTTCCAATGCCGAACTGGTGGAGGCCGCGAAGGCCCAGCTGGATAAGCTGCCCTATTACCACCTGTTTTCCGGCAAAAGCCACGAGCCCGGCGTGGAATTGGCTGAAAAGATCAAAGAGCTGGCCCCGGGCATGGCGCGGGTGATTTACCAGTCGTCAGGGTCAGAGGCGAATGACACGCAAGTCAAGCTTGCCTGGTATTACAACAACGCCCTGGGTCGGCCCGAGAAGAAGAAGATCATCGCCCGCAAGAAGGGCTATCATGGGGTAACGATCGTGGCCGCCTCTATGACGGGGCTGCCGTACAATCACGCGGATTTCGACCTGCCCGTGGACAGGATTGTTCACACCTCCACCCCGCATTTCTGGAAAGAAGGGGCCGAGGGCGAGAGCGAGGCAGAGTTTGTCGCCCGCTTGGTGCGTGATTTGGAGGATCTGATCGCGCGCGAGGGCCCGGACACCATCGCCGCGTTCATAGCAGAGCCGGTGATGGGCGCAGGTGGTGTGATCGTTCCGCCCGAGGCGTATTTCCCCGCGATCATGCCGGTGCTGAAGGCCCACGACATTCTGGTGATCTCGGACGAGGTGATCAACGGGTTTGGGCGCACAGGCCAATGGTTCGGCGCACAGACCCTGGGGATGGAGCCCAACGCGATGTCCATGGCCAAGCAGTTGACCGGGGGCTACCTGCCCCTCTCGGCGGTGGCGATGGACGCGCGGATGGCTGAGGTGATAGAGGGCAATTCGGGCAAGCTGGGGACGCTCGGCCATGGCTTTACCTATGGCGGCCATCCTGTGGGCTGCGCTGTGGGCGTCAAAGCGTTGGAGATTTACGAGCGCGAGGATATGCCTGCCAAGGTTCGCGCGCGCACCCCTGCGTTCCGCGCCCATCTGGATCGATTGGCCCAGCACCCCCTGGTGGGCGAGGCGCGATCCTGTGGGCTGATGGGCGGGCTAGAGCTGGCGCCAATGGGTCACAAAGGCTTCGCCACACCGGGCAAGGTCGGGCCGGTTGCCGCAGCCGAGATGCTCAAACACGGCGTTATCCTGCGCGCGATCGGCGATACCCTGGCTTTCTGCCCGCCAATGATCATCACCGAGGACGAGTTGGACCAATTGTTCGCCCCGGTCGAGATGGCCCTGGACGCGACCTATGCCTGGGCCAAAGCCGAGGGGCATTTGACAGCTTAGGCTGCCGCCTCGCGCGGCCAGAGTTTGGGGAAGAAATCGCCGCTGAGGGCATCGCCCTCGCGGTAGCCTTCCGCCTCGAAAAGCGCGCGCTCACCCTTTGCCCAATCGCCCCGATACCGGATTTTGCCGTCCGGGGCGGTCATACGCAGGGTAAAGCGGCGCACGGTTTCGGTGGGGGTGATCGACGACAGGCCACCATGCAGGGTGCGCATGTCGAAATAGATGCAATCGCCCAGGTCCAGGTCCCATTGCAGCAGATCATACGCCTTTGGGTTGGCGTTCACATCCGGCGGCGCGTGGTAGGTCTGGCCATTGACCTCTTGTGCCTCGCCACTGCCCGCATGCCCATCGGCAAACCGCACCCGCATAAACAGCTTGTCCCAAAGGTGCGAGCCTTTGACGAAGGCAATCCCATTTTCCTTGGTCACAGGCTCCAACGGCAACCACAGCACGCACATCGTGCCCTCGAAATCGAAATAGGCCAGATCCTGGTGGAACGGAGGGCGAGAGCTGGAGCCCGCCTCGCGCAGGAACCAATTGTCCATGACCAGATTGATTGAGGGCGCCTCCAGCAGCGACGCAGCGAGCGGCGCGCAGGGCGAATGACGCACGAACCGCTCGAATTGGGGGATCTCGGACCAGGCCCAAAAATCCTCCAAATACGCGGGCGCGTCCGGGTCCTTGGTATGGCGCGCGAAATTGGCCGTGGGTTGGGCAAGATCCGCGTCGATGCCCGCCCGCAACTCCGCCAGCCAATCGGCGGAGAACTTATTTTTCAACAAAACCGCCCCATCGCGGCGAAACGCCTCGCGCTCGGCTTCGGTGATGCAGGGTTCGGTTGGCTGAGGCTGTGACATTGGGCGGCGCTTTCTGATGACCTGCGTAGGCGCGAGCATAGGGCAAAGCCGCACAAAACAGAACCGCCGATGGGGGTTCGACTATGGCTGGGGGGCGAAAGAGGACGCGGGCGTCTAGGCGGACCTTGGCTGGAACTGCGGCGAATGGTGTTAGGGCGCCCGTTCCAGAGATCTGAAGCTCC
>JBCBNR010000004.1:0-22500 GCA_039821665.1 Pseudomonadota bacterium | reverse complement strand
CTGCGAGCCTGGCCGCACTTGCCCTCATCGCCACCCGTCTTCCGATCGAGCGGCGATAACCTGCGACCATGCGCGCCCTGGCCTGCGCCGGGCCCCGCCCCAAGTCCACACCAAGCGTTTTCGAAAGGACCGCTATGACCACTCTCGCCTTGCTCACCACGGCCCTGCTCTTTGGGGGCATGGTGCTTTATTCCTTCGGCTTTGCGGCCTTCCTCTTTACCCATCTCAGCGCCGAGGTGGCCGGCCCCACCTTGCGCAAAGCCTTCCCGTTTTTCTATTTGTTCGTCATCGCAAGCGCGGGGCTTGCCGCCCTTCTGTCGCTTGGCCATGATCTGCTGTCCGCCGCACTTCTCGCGCTGATCGCCCTGTCCACTGTGCCCACGCGGCAGATCCTAATGCCCGCCATCAATGCCGCAACGGATGCGGGCAACAAGGCGCGCTTTGATCGGCTACACTACCTTTCGGTTGCCATCACCCTGGTCCATATCGCCCTGACCGCCTGGGTCCTCGCGCGGTTCCTCTAGCCGCGTCATAGCGCAACCTGCCCTTTCATTTTTGCAAAAATATCCCCCCCGGAGGGTCGGGTCGCCGCGCGCGCTCGCGCACGAAATCTTGGCGCCCGCTGCCCCTAGGACGCAACCACCTCATAGGGTGCGTCGAACCAGTGCTCTTGCAGGTTCCCCTCGCCCTCCACCCGGTCCACCACCGCAAAGAGACCAGGGGCTGCTAGCGGCGTCAGCACGCCGTGCCAAGTGCCCCTGTGAAAGTTCACCCCTTGTGCGCCATCGGTCACAAAGGCACGCAGATGCGCCCCGGGCGTGTCCGTGACCACCACCAAAAAGGGATGTTGATGCAGCGGGAGAAAGCATTGCGGTCCCAACGGATGCCGTTCCACCATCTCCAAGGGATAGGGCAAGGCGCGCGGCTCTGCGTCAAACAAGCTGACCCCCAGCGCGCCCCCGCGCAGATCCAGCGCGGCCAAATCATGGTATCGCCCGCACAGGCCCTGGTTGATCAACTTGGACGGCGGGCCCTTTGCCTCGATCACATCGCCGAAGGGCGCGAAATTTGCCCGCGTCAGCGGCTCGGTTGAGACCTGGATCATACGCCGCCCCCGCCCGTGCCGCCCTGCACCGGCAACAGCGCCTGTAAGCGCCACCAGGCAATGCGCTCCACCTGCTGGCAGGCTTGCGCCAGTTCAGCCTCGGCGCTGTGCTGCAAGCGCTGCTCGAAAGCCGCGAGAATGCTGGCTTTGTCATGGTCGCGCACGGCGATGATGAAGGGATGGCCGAATTTTGCTGTATAGTCCGCATTCAACGCCTCGAAGCGTGCGCGCTCTGCGTCTGTCAGGGCATCCAGGCCAGCGCTCGCCTGCTCGGCGTTTGATGCATCGGTCAACCGCTTGGCCGCGGCCAGTTTGCCCGCCAGATCGGGATGGGCGCGCAGCACCTCTAACCGGGCCTCCGGCGCGGCGCTGCGAAACACCCGGGCCAGGGCGGAATGCACACCGGCGGCACTGTCATGGGCTGGCCCCAGTTCCAACCCATGGGCCGCCTCGGCAATCCAAGCGGAGTGTTCATAGACCCCGCCAAACACCTCCACAAAGCGCGCTTTGGACATCTTGGACGGGCGCTCAACCCGAAGGGGCGGATGGGCAGAGGCCCAGTGCCGCGCAATGTCGATGCGCCGGGCGAACCACACATCGGCATGGGCCTGTGCATGATCCAAAAACCGCATCAACCCGGCAATGCGCCCGGGCCGTCCGGCAAGCCTGCAATGCAAACCGATCGACATCATCTTGGGCGCACCGGCCACCCCTTCGGCATAAAGCACATCGAAACTGTCGCGCAGATAGGCCTCGAACTGCTCGGCTGTGTTGAACCCCTGGGGCGTGGCAAAGCGCATGTCGTTGGCATCCAGTGTGTAGGGGATCATCAACTGATCGCGCCCCTCCACCTCAACCCAATAGGGCAGATCATCGGCGTAATCGTCCGAGATATAAGCCATGCCGGCCTTGGCCGCGAGGCGCACGGTGTTCATCGAACAGCGGCCGGTATACCACCCCTGGGGCGCAGCACCAGTTACCTCCGTGTGCAGGGCGATGGCGCGCGCGATCTGATCGGCCTCCTCGGCCTCGCTCATCTCTTTGTGCTCGATCCATTTCAGGCCGTGGGACGCAATCTCCCACCCGGCCTGTTGCATCGCATCCACCTGCGCGGGCGCCCGGGCAAGGGCGGTGGCCACGCCATAAACCGTCAGCGGGATGTCGCGCTGGGTAAAGAGCCGGTGCAGCCGCCAAAAGCCTGCGCGCGCACCGTATTCATAAATGCTCTCCATGTTCCAATGGCGCTGCCCGGGCCAAGCGGCAGCCCCCACAATCTCGGACAAAAACGCCTCTGACGCAGGATCCCCGTGCAGCAGGTTGTTTTCGCCCCCCTCCTCGTAATTGAGCACGATTTGCACCGCGATCTTGGCGCCACCGGGCCAGGCCGCATGGGGGGGATTGGGGCCATAGCCCACCATGTCTCGGGGATAGCGGTGCATGTCAGGGCTCCTTCAGGCGCGCAGCTTGATTTGGCAGCGGATGGCGGTGTTGCGCCAGCCTGTGCGCAAAAATCGCTTGATGACAAGGGGGGGCGCAGGCACCAATGGTGCGGTGCACAGATCGGAGCCCACCCATGCCTGGATTTTTGACAACCCATGTGCTCGACACCGCCCGTGGGTGCCCTGCGGAGGGGATCGAGATCTTGCTGTATCGGGTCACGGGCAATTCACACAAGAAGATCGCGACCGCGGTCACCAACGCGGATGGTCGCTGTGATGCCCCGATTTTGGACGGCGCCGCGTTCAAGACAGGCGGCTATGAAATGATTTTCCTGGTAGAGCACTATCTGCGCCGCAACTATCTTGTGGACGGGGTCGAAGAGCCGTTGTTTTTGTCCTCTGTGCCCATTCGTTTTGGCATCAATGACCCGGACAGCCACTATCACGTGCCCCTGTTGCTGTCGCCCTTTGGCTATTCCACCTATCGGGGCAGTTGATGGAAACGGTTGCGATCTTTTGGCATTGGGTGGAGTTTGCCCTCCGCTGGTTGCATGTGATTGTGGGCATCGCCTGGATAGGCTCATCCTTCTATTTCATCGCTCTCGATCTGGGCCTGCGGCGGCCCAGTGACTTGCCCCAGGGCGTGTCCGGCGAGGAATGGCAGGTCCATGGCGGTGGATTTTACCATGTCCAGAAATACCTGGTCGCCCCCGATCGCCTGCCAGAGCATCTGATTTGGTTCAAATGGGAAAGCTATTCCACTTGGTTGAGCGGTTTTGCACTGCTGGCGGTGGTCTATTGGTTGGGGGCGGAGTTCTATCTGATCGACCCCGGCAAGATGGACCTGAGCCTTTGGCAGGCGATCGCCATCTCCGCAGGCTCGCTGGCACTGGGTTGGGTGATCTATGATGCCTTGTGCAAATCACCCTTAGGCGCCCACCCCATGGCTTTGATGCTGGTGCTGTTTGCGGCCCTGCTGGCGATGGGCTGGGCCTATGATCAGGTGTTCACAGGTCGGGCCGCATTGCTGCACCTGGGTGCGTTCACCGCCACGATCATGAGCGGCAATGTCTTTTTCATCATCATGCCGAACCAGCGCATCGTGGTGGCGGATATGAAAGCTGGTCGGGTGCCGGATGGGAAATACGGCAAGATCGCCAAGCTGCGCTCCACCCATAACAATTACCTGACCTTGCCGGTGATCTTTTTGATGCTGTCGAACCATTATCCGCTGGCCATTGGGGCGCAGTATACCTGGGCCATCGCTGGCCTTGTGTTTCTGATGGGGGTGACGATCCGGCACTACTTCAACACGTTGCACGCAACCGGCCGTGGGCCCCATTGGACCTGGGCGGCAACGGTGGTGTTGTTCTTGTGCGTGATCTGGATCTCAACCCAGCGCAGTGCGGTGGCCGATGCAGTGACTTTGACGCCGACGCAAACCCGGTTCGTGGAGGCCAGCGGCTTTGCGGCTGTCCACGACATCGTGTTGGGTCGCTGTTCCATGTGCCATGCGGCCAAACCCGCTTGGGACGGGCTGTATTGGCCCCCCAAACAGGTGGTGCTGGAAAGCGAGGCGGACATCGCCCGGCACGCGCGTGCCATCTATCTGCAAGCGGGGCTGAGCCATGCGATGCCACCGGCCAACCTGAGCTATATGGAAGAGACGGAGCGCCGGGCCATCATTGCGTGGTATCTGGACGCACAGCGGTAGCCCTCCCGCCCTGCAGCGCGGTCCCTTGCGGGACCTGCTCTGCCGGTTGGGCCGGGCGCGGCCCTGCGGGCCGCGGGGCGCACAGATGCGGGCTGCGTTTTGTGAGCGCAAAGGGCATATGAGTATTTTTGTAAAGCCGATGCGGGAAGGGTGTGCGTTATGGAGGTGGTGATTGTCTTGGGACAAGCTGTGTTCACGGGCCTGTTGGCCGGATGGCTCGCCATCGGGGTATATGAGAATATCCGCGAGCCACGGGTGAACCGCGAACTGGTGGAGGCGGTGTTGAACATGGAAGCGGTGCGTGCTGAGAACCAGCAGGTTTATGAGCTGACAAAAGGCAACCGCATCACGTCGCCTGCCTTTCACACGCTCGCCTTTAAGGCAATTGTGTTGGCGGAGTTGGTTGCAACAGCGCTGCTGGTGCTGGGCACGCTGATGTTGCTGGGCGCGGTGATCGGGGTTGTGGCGACGGAGATGGCGCGCAGTGTGGCAGCGCTCGGGACGGTCGCATTCACCGCGATTTGGGGCGGCATGTTGGTGGGCGGGCAATGGGTGCACTATTGGGTGGGCACGCTGAATGTACAGTTCACGCATTACTTCATGACAATTTGGGGCGTGGTCACCTTTTTGGCCCTGGTCCTGCCATGACAGTGCGTCGCATCGTGGCCCATGTGCACAGCGACAAACCCCAAGAACTCGCCGCGTTTTACCGCGCCGTTTTCGCGCTGGAGACCAAGATGGACCAGGCTTGGATCGTAACCCTAGGGGCCGGTGAGGGACCCGTCCAGCTAAGCTTGACGGCCCATGGAGGGGCGCCGGCGCCTCGCCCGCATCTGACCCTGGAAGTGGCGGATCTGGAGGCGACGCTTGCACGCGCCAAAGCCCAAGGGGCGGACGTGCTGTACGGCCCAAAGGTAGAAGACTGGGGCGTCACGCGCTTTATGATCGCGGACCCGGCGGGTACCATCTTAAACGTGATGGCGCACAGCCCTTAGACGTTCAAGACTGGCCTGTCGCGGCTCCCGCGACCCTAGACGCTAGGGCGTCGCTGAAATTGATGGGATCGGAATTGGGATCCCCCGGCCAGGCGCCACCTATCGACGCGGGCGTTTTGCAGGGAAAAGACCTCCCCACAGGGTGCTCGATGCTCGGCCGCGTGTGTGCTGAGATCGGCTGCGGATTGGTCCGATTGGATAAATGCGCCTCCGGCGGGAGTATTTTAAGAAAATCGATAGAATTTCCCGCCAATCAGGCTTTGCGGTACAGGCGGGAGCGCCGATGGCCGCGAAAGTCGATGCCACTCCTCTACCGGTGCCTCATGTGGCCCGGTGGGGAGTGTGCGAGGGCCCATCGATTTTCCCCAAATACTCCCGCCGGAGGCGATCCGGACTGTCAATTGCGGGCCTTCTTTCGAGGCTGTGGGGACCGGGCAGCCACAGGCTGGCACGGCCTGGGCGAAGCTGAGTAAGATCGGCTAACGCCGCTCTCCCACATACCGGCCTTTGGCCTGTGGCACAGGCAAGTTTGCATGTGCCGCGGCGATCTCGCGGGCTTTGCCCAGAACGTTTGCATCCGCCGGACAGGCGCGCCCCTCTTGGGTGTTGACGTGAAGCAGCATTTGCTCGGCCGTGGCCAGCAGATGGTCATCGTCGCGGCGATGGATTTGGTGCCACAGATGCAGGCGTTTTTCATCCACCGCCAGCACTTGAGTTGTGGTGTAGATCGCCACCCCCCCGGCCACCTCGCCCAGATGCTGAATATGGGTCTCGACCGTGTAGTAGCTCAAACCGCGCGTGTGGTAGCTGGCGTCGCACCCGATCAGCGCCAAGAGCGCATCGGTGCAATCGCCGAACACTTGCAGATACCGGCTTTCGGTCATGTGCCCGTTGTAATCCACCCAATCGGGGAGCACCGCACGCTCGACCAAGCGCAGGGGCCCGGTGAGATCCGGTGCAGTCCGGCTGTGGGCGCGTGCATAGAGCTTGTCCTCATAGGCTTGCAACGTCGCCCCTGCCCCCCAGTTTTGGCCTTTGAGCGCCTGCAGGATGGCCACCAGGTTGGTGTCGCGGATCCGCTCTAACTCGCGGATGGAGTATGCGCCCGATTGCGCGTCGGACTGGCGGGCGATGGTGTCGATCAGATCCTCCGTAAGCTCGGGCACATCCATCAGTTTGGTCCAGGGCCATTTCAACGCCGGGCCAAACTGCGAGATGAAATGGCGCATGCCCGCCTCGCCACCGGCCACCCGGTAGGTCTCGAACAGGCCCATCTGCGCCCAGCGCAAACCAAACCCATAGCGGATCGCGTCATCGATCTCGGCGGTGGTGGCGATGCCGTCTTTGACCAGCCAGAGGGCCTCGCGCCACACCGCTTCGAGGAAGCGATCCGCGAGAAAGGCGTCGATCTCGGCCCGGATCACCAGGGGGTGCATGCCGATCTCGGCGTAAAATGCGCAGGCTGCGTCCAGCACCGCCTGATCGGCGTTTGGCCCGCCCACAACCTCCACCAGGGGCAGCAAATAGACCGGGTTGAACGGATGGGCGACGATGATCCGCCCGGGTGCGGGCGCATCCTTTTGCAAATCCGACGGTTTGAAGCCGGAGGTGGAGGAGGCGATGATCGCCTCAGGTCTTTGCGCTTGGATCTTGGCATAGACCTGATGCTTGATGTCCAACCGCTCGGGCACCGCTTCGACCACCAGATCAGCGCTGCCAACAGCCACCTCCAAGCTGTCACACAGGTGCCAGTTGCCCTCATCCAAGGGCGGGGCGAGGGTCAGCTTGGCATAGGCCGCACGGGCATTGTCTAGGACGTCCGCGATTTTGCGCGCAGCCTCGGGGTCGGGATCGAACACCGCCACATCAAGCCCGTTCAACACAAAGCGCGCGATCCAACCGCCACCGATGACACCGCCGCCGACAACCGCAACGCGCATCACAGCGGTGCCCGCTTGCTCAGGCCCAGCTTGGCGCGCACTTCATCCGGGCCAAGCACCCGGGCCCCCATCCCCTCGATGATGCCGCGGGCGCGGGTGACCAATTGGGCGTTGGTGGCCAGCACACCCCGCTCTAGATAAAGGTTGTCCTCCAGCCCCACACGCACATTGCCGCCCGCCAGAACCGAGGCCGCCACATAGGGCATTTCGTTGCGGCCCAGCGCGAAGGCAGACCAGTGCCAGCTGTCGGGCACATTGTTGACCATGGCCATAAACGTGTTGAGATCGTCCGGCGCGCCCCAAGGCACACCCATACATAGCTGTACGAGCACAGGGTCTTTGATCAGTCCTTCGGCCACGAGCTGTTTTGCAAACCACAGGTGGCCCGTGTCGAACGCCTCGATCTCGATTTGCACACCCAGTTGGGACATGCGTGCGGCCATGGTGCGCAATGTACCCGGTGTGTTGGTCATCACATAATCGGCTTCAGCGAAATTCATTGTACCGCAATCGAGCGTGCACAGCTCGGGCCGGCACTGGGCGATGTGCAGCACCCGCTCGGAGGCGCCGCAGAGATCGGTGGCGTCGCTCAGTGGCAACGGCTCCTCCGCCGAGCCAAAAACGATGTCGCCGCCCATCCCTGCGGTGAGGTTCAGGACCATATCCACATCCGCGGCCCGAATGCGTTCGGTCAGTTCACGGTAGAGCGCGAGATCCCGCGACGGAGCACCGGTGTCAGGGTCACGCACGTGGCAATGCACGATCGCGGCCCCTGCGCGCGCGGCCTCGATCGCGCTGTTCGCGATCTGCTCGGGCGAGCGGGGCACATGGGGGGATTTGTCTTGCGTTCCACCTGATCCGGTCACGGCACAGGTGATAAACACCTCGTTGTTCATCTCCAGCGGCATGTGGTCCTCCCTCCCCGATGTGACATGCGATTTGCGTCAGGCTAGGGGCTGCGCGCCATGGGCTGTCAAGCGAATGCGACAGGGTCAGGCTCGCCTCAGACAAAATTGGGCTATGTCACGGCCATGGACGCCTATCCCCACCATTTCGAGGCGCAGATCACCCACCACGATGTGGGTGCCAAGCGCTATGCCTATACGGTGCTTTATGTGCCCGGTGAGATCCTCGCAAAGCTGCCCTCGGGGCGCAACCGGGCGGTGGGCGAGATAAACGATCACCCCTTTGCTGGTGCGCTTCACCCCTCGCCCTTGGGCCATTACCTGCTGTTGTCCAAAGCCTTGTTGCGGGACTTGGAGGTGGGGCTGGGCGACTGGTGCTGCGTGCGCTTTGCGCTGGACGATCCCAATGGAGTGGAGACGCCCTTGGCCCTGCGCGACGCCTTGAGCGAGGACGAGGGGTTGCGCGCCCTGTGGGAGGCGCAAAGCCCGGGCAAACAGCGCGGGCTTGCCCATCTGGTTGAAACCGCAAAGACGCCCCAGACCCAAGCCAAGCGGGTCGCGACCGTGCGCGGGACTTTGGAGGGGCGGTTGGACAGGCGCGGTAAGCCCGTGGGCTGAGGGA
Organism: Pseudomonadota bacterium; assembly: GCA_039821665.1. Taxonomy (GTDB): domain Bacteria; phylum Pseudomonadota; class Alphaproteobacteria; order Rhodobacterales; family Rhodobacteraceae; genus CANLSM01. The sequence goes on along the minus strand of JBCBNR010000004.1, from coordinate 13,780 downwards.
TAGGGTGGGCCCTGGGGGCGCTGCCCCCGTCCCTGCGGGACTCCCCCGGGATATTTTACCAAAAATGAAGGGGCGCGCGGGTGATGCGGGATGTGCCGCGGCCCGGAGGGGCGGTGCTTACGCCAATCCTTCCTGTTGTGTGGGGCGCGCAAGCAAGCTGCGTTGGGGCGCGCGACCGGGATTTTGTGCAGGGCATCGAGGACCTCGCACCGGGTTTGGCTGTTGCGGTTTTCGGGGCAGGTCGCGCGGCCATAGCCCTTTTTGCGCGTAAAATGTCGCCTTGGACGGCGGGCTGCTCTCTTTTCACCCTAGCGCAGGTTTGCGGGCAATTTCTTGCCAAGGGGGCTGTGGAAAGCGCTTGAAGCTCTGATCCTGGCCCCATAGACACAGCACGTTCAGGATCGTCTGTGCCTTACCATCGGAACCCGGTCATGCTGGCCACTGGCCCCAGTCCCACATTGACGCGCCCAAACCGCATTCTGGTGACAGGATCCGCGGGCTTTGTGGGCTATCATCTATGCATGCGGTTGCTGGACGACGGCTATCTGGTCACCGGTCTTGATGGGTTTGACGGGGTTCAGGACGCCGCGTTGACCCAGGCGCGCCACGCCCGCCTGATCGGACGCGAGGGGTTTGCGTTTCACACCATAGATATCCGCGACAAGGACGCCCTGACCCATAGCGTGCGCGCAAGCGGTGCCCAGGTCCTGATCCATTTGGCGGCGCGCGCGGGTGTGCGGGCCGCGTTGGACGCGCCGGAGGCCTATGTGCAGACCAACCTGACCGGCACGTTCAACGTGCTCGAAGCAGCCCGCGCCGCGGGTGTTGCGCATCTGATCGCGGCCTCGTCTTCTTCGATCTATGGCGCGAACGCCCAGTTGCCCTTTGCCGAGGATCAACGCACGGATGCCCAAGTGTCGCTTTACGCTGCGACCAAGAAAGGCGGCGAGGCGCTGGCCCATTCCTATGCGTCTCTGTGGCAGCTTCCCGTAACGATGCTGCGGTTTTTCACCGTCTACGGGCCCTATGGGCGCCCTGACATGGCCTATTACAGCTTTGCCAAGGCGATGGTGGAGGGGCGGGGCATTCAGCTTTACAACCAAGGCGCGCAAACCCGGGATTTTACCTATATCGACGACATTACCCGGGCGATTGCGGCCCTGATGGCGCATGCGCCCCAGGGGCAGCAGCCCTATCGGGTGCTCAACATCGGCTCGGGACAGCGGGTGGCGTTGCGGGAGTTCGTGGCGGAGGTCGAGCGCGCCATGGGCCTGAGCGCGGACATCCAGTTGCTGGAAGCGCAAAAGGGGGACGTCACCGACACCTGGGCCAATTGCGACGCGTTGGCCAAGCTTGTCGGCTTTCGCCCCGAGATCAGCCTTGCCAGCGGTCTGCCCCTGTTCGCCCGGTGGTTCCGCGACTACCATGGCATACCAGCACGGGAGGGCGGACATGTCGCCTGATTTGACCATCATTGCGCCCATGAAAAACGAAGAGGGCAACGTGACCGCCCTGGTCGAGGAACTGGAGGCCGCCTGCGCGCCGCTCGGCCCGTTCGAGGTGATTTTGGTGGATGATGGCTCGACCGACCAAACGGCCGCGACCATCCAGGCCTTGCAGGACGGGCGACCCTGGTTGCGGCTGTTGCAGCACAAAACCTCCGGCGGGCAATCGGCAGCCGTGCATTCGGGGGTGCAAGCCGCGCGCGCCGATCTGATCTGCACGCTTGATGGGGACGGTCAGAACCCGCCCGACCAGGTGCCCGTTCTGGTCGCCAAGTTCTTGCAGGCCGATACCGGCACCCTGGGCCTGGTTGCGGGCGAGCGTGTGGGCCGCAAAGACACCGCCTCGAAACGCTGGGCCTCGAAACTTGCGAACCGCCTACGCAACTGGATGCTGCAAGATGGGACGCGCGACACCGGGTGCGGGCTAAAATGCTTTCGCCGCGATGTCTTCTTGGCACTGCCCTATTTCAACCATATGCACCGCTACCTTCCAGCCTTGGTAACCCGAGATGGCTGGGACATTGCACATGTGGACGTCACACACCGAGAGCGCGGCGCAGGCACGTCCAACTATACCAACCTTGGCCGCGCCTTGGTGGGGGGAACGGACCTATTGGGTGTTGCGTGGCTGCTGCGTCGCAAGAAGACCGCCCGTGCGACGGAGGTTTTGCGATGATCGACGCGCTGGTGGGCTTTTTCAAGGTCGACAGCCAGGCCGAGCTGTACTGGGTCATGATCGGCCTTTTCGGCCAGTTTCTGTTTTCCATGCGCTTTTTGGTGCAGTGGTTCGTCTCGGAAAAAGAGAAACGCTCGGTCATACCGGTGGTTTTTTGGTACTTTTCAATCGGCGGAGGGCTGGTTCTTTTCTCCTATGCCGTTTACCGACAGGATCCAGTGTTTATCCTGGGTCAATCCTTGGGCCTGGTCATTTACTTACGGAATTTGTGGCTGATCCATGTTGAGAAGAAGCGTACGCCCTGAACTTGCTTGGACCCTGGGCCTTTTGGCCCTGGTGGCGATTTTGGCGGCGCGTCTTTGGGTCTTGGCCCACTCCGAGGCGGACCTCTTTGTGGATGAAAGCCAATATTGGCTGTGGGGCCAGGACCTCGCCTTTGGCTATTATTCTAAGCCCCCCCTGATCGGCTGGGTGATCCGGGCCGCCACGGAACTGGGTGAGGTCAGCGCCTTTTGGGTGCGCGCGCCTGCCGTTCTGTTCCATGGGCTGAGCGCCATTGTTTTGATGTTGGCTGCGCGCCAGATCACCACGGCGGGCGCCGCGGTGCTGACCGGTTTGGCTTATCTTACGATCCCCGGCGTGGTGGTGGGGTCGCTTTTGATGTCCACCGATACCATCCTGATGCCGTTCTATGCGGCGGCTCTGGCGCTTTACATTCGGTTGCTGGACCGGCCTTCGATCGGCACCGCGGCGCTGATGGGCCTGTGCTTGGGGCTTGCCTTTATGGCGAAATACGCCGCTGCCTATTTTCTGATCTCAGCACTTATGGTGCATCTCTTCCACCCAAGTCTTCGCCTGCGCTGGCGCGAGGCGATGGCGGCCCTGCTTGCCTTTGTTGTGACCATCTCGCCCAATCTTGTGTGGAACCTGCTCAACGATCTTAGCACGTTGAGCATACGCTGGACAACGTGGACTGGGTGCGCAGCAGCGACGAGGCGACGCCCCTGAACCTCTTTGATCGCAACGGCATGGTGGAGTTTTTCCTGACACAGTTTGCCGTGTTCGGGCCGGTTCTGTTCTTTGTCTATCTGTCGCTCGCCTGGGACAGCCTGCGCCGGGGCGCGCCAGCGATCAAGCTGTTGGTGTGGTTCTCGGCGGTGCCGATCCTGCTGATCTGCACCCAGGCGCTGCTCAGCCGGGCCTATGGCAATTGGGCGGCGCCTGCCTATGTGGCCGCCTCGTTGCTGGTGGTGCCTTGGTTGGTGCAAAACCGCCCGCGTCTATTGATGGTGTCTTTTGTAATCAACGGCATCATCGCCATCGGCCTGCCCTGGGCCACCACCCAGGCCCGCACCCTTCAATTCGAAGAGGATCGCCTGGTGTTGGAGCGGTATGTAGGCCGCGCGGATATGACCGCGTTCATCGGGCTGACCGCCCGCCAGAACGACCTGAACACCATTGTGTCGGACAATCGCGATCTGCTGGCCGACCTGTTTTACCGCAAAGACCAGTTGGGATTGGAGGTCTTTGCCATCCCACCGCGCAGCCGGGCCAAGAACCACTATGCGTTGAAGTTTCCGCGCCCCACCCCCTATCCGCTGCCCTATCTGTTCGTCAGCCGCGAAGGGCGCGTGCCCCCTTGCGATGCCGTGATCCGCGAATTGGGGCGGATCACCCCCGAACGCGGGGCTTACCGCGGTGACACATTTGTGCTCAGCCGGGTGCCAGCGGGCTGTTGATCTTTCGGCTTAACTGGCTACCCTTACGCACAGGGTAGTTGGGGCGATGTGATGGGGCACAGTCTAATCCGGCGGGCGCTGTCCGCCATATGTGCATGGGTCTGTCTGACAACGGCAGCACCCGCCTTGGCTGTGGTCGGGTGGGATGCGGTGCCCGCCACGTCCTATCACGTGGCCGGTGTCGGCATGGGCAACGCACGCTTAGAGGTGAACTGCGCGCTGAGCCGCACGCCGATCGATGTCTCGCTGGACATTATCGGGGCCGAAGGGCGGCCCGATGGGCGCGTGACCTTTGCCTTTGACACCGGCACGGAAATCGACGTGATCGCGGTGCGCGGCAGCGTCACAGCCGTATCCACAGCCGGGCGTCGGATCCTCGATGCCCTGATGGGTAATTTTCGCAATGGCGGCGCGGTCACCTTGCGCGGCGGGGGCATGGGGCCAGTGACCTTCACGCTCAGCGGTGCGCAAAATGCCCTAAAGGGGTGCCGATAAACGTCTGAACGCGGGCTGTTGGTCCGCAAACGCCATCGGCGCGTCGCAAACGGGCAAGCCCCGGCCAGGGGCGATACGGCCTAGTCGCCAATAGCCCATCACGCCAAGCCACGGATGCCACGTCATGACCCTGCCCAACACGACGCCCAAAGCCATGAAGGCCGTTGTGTTGATGCGAAACGGCGGAATGGATGCGTTGGAGTTCCATCACGACTGGCCCGTACCCAGCCCAGGCCCGGGCCAAGCGCTTGTCAAAGTGGGCGCCTGTGGAATGAACAATACGGATGTGAACACTCGGGTCGGCTGGTACGCCAAGGCGGTGACCGGGGCGACCTCGGGCGAGGGGCAGGCCAACACCAGCACCGATGGCACCTGGGGGGGCGGCGGCCTGAGCTTTCCACGCATCCAAGGGGCCGACGCGGTCGGCAAGGTCGTGGCCTTAGGCGAAGGCGCAGATCCTAACCTGATGGGCCGCCGCGTTCTGGTCGACTGCTGGCTGCGCGACTGGGACGATCCGCTGAACCGGGACAAAACAGGGTATTTCGGCTCGGAATGCGATGGCGGCTTTGCGGAATACACGCTGGTCGATCAGCGCAATCTGGGGCCGATAGACAGCCCGCTGAGCGATGCGGAGCTTGCGACCTTCTCGTGCTCTTACACAACCGCAGAGGGGATGTTGAGCCGCGCCCAGGTGGGGGCTGAGGATACGGTTCTGGTGACCGGGGCCTCGGGCGGTGTCGGCTCGGCCTTGATCCAGCTGGCCAAGCGCCGGGGCGCGCGCGTTGTCGCCCTTGCCTCCGAGGCAAAGCACGAAGCACTTGCCCCTTTGGGCGCAGATGCCCTCTTGCCGCGCGCGCCTCAAGACCTGGCAAGCGCACTGAACGGTGCGATCGGCCAAGACAAGGTCGATGTGGTGGCGGATATTGTGGGCGGTCCTGCCTTTGGTGGGTTGATCGAGGTGCTGGCGCGCGGCGGGCGCTACACCTGCTCGGGCGCGATTGCCGGTCCGATTGTGGATCTGGATCTGCGCACGCTTTATTTGCAGGACTTGACCTTCACAGGGTCCACTGTGATCACGCCCGACATTTTTCCAAGCCTTATCAGCTATATCGAGCGGGGCGAGCTGCGCCCCCTGGTGGCGGCCACCTACCCGCTGAGCCAGTTTCACGAGGCCCAGCAGGTCTTTATTGACAAGGCCCATGTGGGCAACATCGTGGTGGTGCCATGAGCGACCGGTTTTCGCCCGGTTTGGCGCCTGTGCTGGACGCAGCCCGCGCGTTGCATGGGCGCACGCCAGCCCTGGCCGCGTTCGCGCCTTGGCCCGATGATGTGCGCCCTGCGGAATTGCCCAACACTCAGATCCCCGCGGTGGAGCATCTGCGCGCGGACCCCGCCCCATGCGCCCCAGGGGCGGAGGCTTTCGTCAACGCGGTCAAAACTTGTGCGCCCGCCTGTGATTGGCGCATCACCTACCGCGAGGATGAAGTGGGCCATGCCTTTGTCACCCGCTATGGCTGGTTCGAACTGATCGGGCCCACAGGGCATTACCACAGCACGCAACTGCGGGTCGCCTTTGGCTATTGGGGGCCGGGCCTGACCTATCCCCTGCACGCCCATGAAGCCGAAGAGATTTACTTTGTCGCCGCAGGGCGCGCGGCCTTTTGGACCGACACAAACGCCCCTCGCTGGCTGGACCCCGGGGACAGCCAATCCCATCACAGCCAACAACCCCATGCCTTTCGCACAGGCGATGAGGGGCTGTTTACCCTTATCCTTTGGCGTGGCCCCGGCATGGGTGGACGCGCAAGCCTCAGCACCACATCCAGCCAGCCCAGCCACACTCACTTCGCAGGAGCACCGTCATGAACCTGATGACCAGCCAAGCCGATTGGATCGCCCGCGCCCAAGAGGTTCTGCCCGCAGGGGGATTTGGCAATTTCGATCCCGGCATCCTGATCCGCGAGGGCCGCGGCTCTCGGGTGTGGGACGAAGATGGGGCCGAGTATATCGACTATCTCATCGGCTCGGGCCCGATGCTGCTGGGCCATGGCCACCCCGAGGTGATGGAGGCGGTGCTGGAACAACTGCCCAAGGGCATGACCTTTTTTGCCAACAACACCGCGGGGATTGAACTGGCAGAGGAGATCGTGCGCGCCGTGCCTTGCGCCGAGCAGGTGCGCTATGTCACCTCCGGTGGGGAGGCGGACATGTACGCCATGCGCCTGGCCCGGGCCGCCACCGGGCGCGACCTGATCCTGAAATTCGAGGGGGGGTATCACGGCATGTGCGCCGAGGCGCAGATGAGCCTTGCACCCGAGGCGCGGGTCAACTTCCCCCAGGCGGTGCCCGACAGTGCGGGCATCCCCCAAGGGGTGGCGGACGACATGCTGATCGCGCCTTTCAACGATCTGGAGATGGTGCGCGGCTTGGTGGCGGAGCACGCGGGAAAAATCGCGGGCATCATCGTAGAGCCGCTGCAACGGGTGATCCCCCCAGCGCCTGGGTTTCTGGCAGGCCTGCGCGAGATTGCATCCACAGCCGGCATCGTGTTGATTTTCGACGAGATCGTCACAGGCTTTCGTCTGGCCTATGGCGGCGCGCAGGAACGCTTTGGCGTCACGCCCGATCTGTGCACCCTGGGCAAGATCATCGGCGGCGGGTTTCCCCTGGCCGCCCTTGCCGGGCGCGCGGATCTGATGGCGCATTTTGACAAAAGCATCGTGGGCCGGGACAAATGGCTGATGCAGCTTGGCACCCTGTCTGGCAATCCAGTCGCCTCGGTCGCGGGCCTGAAAACCATGGAGGTGCTGCGCCGCCCCGGGCAGTATGACCGGCTGATCGGCTTGGGCGAGCGGTTGATGGCAATGCAATCTCAGGCCCTGAGCGGCGCAGGAATCGCCCATCAGGTGGTGGGCGATGCAACGCTTTTCGACATCGTGTTTACGGACGACACGGTGCGCGACTTTCGCTCTTACGCCACGGGCGATGCCCATTTGAACGGGGTCTATAACGGGGTGCTGCGGGGCATGGGCATCCTTAAATCCCCCGCCAAGCTGTACCCCCATCTGGCCCTGACCGAGGCGGATATGGACCAAACCCAAGCGGCGGTGAATGCGGGCGTTGCAGCCCTTTTGCACCGAAAGCTTTAGGGCGCGGGCCAAAGCGGCTGGATTTTCGAATGCGAAAATCCAGCGGAGGGCTGTGCCCTCCGTTCTTTTGCCCTGGGCAAAAGGGGCCGCGTCCTGCCGTCCTTACCTGCCAATGTGCCCTAGACGCCCAGGTAGCGGTCCGAGACGTCCCCCGTCAGGTCCCCCATGGGCCCCGTCCAAACGTCGCGTCCACGCTCCAACACCACCGCGCGATCCGCGACCGCCCCAAGCTCGGCCAAGCTTTTGTCAATCACCAGGATCGCAAGGCCGGTCTCAGCCTTCAGGCGCGCGATGGCCGCCCAGATGTCGGCGCGCACTAAGGGGGCAAGCCCCTCGGTCGCCTCGTCCAAGATCAAAAGCCGTGGGTTGGTCATCAACGCCCGGGCAATCGCCAGCATCTGCTGCTCACCGCCCGACAATGCGCCCGCGCGCTGGCCTGCGCGCTCGGCCAGCACCGGAAACAGGCCTTCAACGCGCGACAGATCCCAGGGGCCCTTGCGGGCGGCGGCCACCAGGTTTTCGCGCACGCTGAGCGTCGCAAAGCAACGTCTGCCTTCGGGCACCAGGCCAAGGCCGAGGCGTGCAACCCGGTGCGCGGGCAGGCGCGCGATGTCCTGACCAGCAAATCGCACAGCCCCTCCTGCCAGCGGCAACAAGGCGCAAATGGTTTTTATCGTGGTGCTTTTGCCCATGCCGTTGCGCCCCATCAGCGCCAAAACCTCGCCCTCTGCCACCGCAAGCGAGACGTCGAAGAGCGCCTGGGACGGGCCGTAGAATGCGCTGATGCCCCGCACCTCCAGCATCACGAGGCATCCCCCAAATAGGCCGCGCGCACATCGCTGTTGGCGCGGATCTCAGCGACCGTGCCGGTGGCGATTACCTCGCCCAACACCAGGACAGACACCCGGTCGGCCAGGGCAAAAACCGCGTCCATGTCATGCTCCACCAACAGGATCGGGGCGTCTGCCTTAAGGTCCGCCAAAAGCGCGGTCAACGCTTTCGAGCCCTCGCCACCAAGGCCCGCCATAGGCTCGTCCATCAGACAGGCTTTGGGGGCTTGGGTCAGGGCCACCGCCACTTCCAACAACCGCCGCTCGCCATGGGACAACTCGGCCGCACGGGTGGCCGCGGCGGGCAAGAGACCCACCCGGTCCAACGCAACCTCAGCCTGTCGGCGCAGCGCCCCATCGCCCAGAACCGAACGCCACATGGCATAGGCCCCCCCTCGGTGCCCCAATGCGCCCAAGACAGCGTTTTGCAGAACCGTATCATCCAACGCCAGTGCCGAGATCTGGAAGGTCCGCGCAAGGCCCGCGCGCGCGCGCGCCGCCCGGCCCAGGTCGGTCACATCCCGCCCATCCAGCCAGACCTGCCCCTCATCGGGGCGGATGGCGCCTGCGATTTGCCCGATCAGGGTGGATTTGCCCGCGCCATTGGGGCCGATCAGCGCATGGATCTCGCCCGGCCGCAGATCAAGGCTGACAGACCGGCTGGCCACCAGCGCGCCAAACCGCTTTGTCAGGTTCACGGTTTGCAAAACCCTGTCAGTCATGGGCCCGCGCCCGCCCACACAGCGCACCGATCACGCCACCGCGCGCAAACAAAACCACCCCCAGCAAGATGAAGCCCAAAGCCGCCAGCCAATGGTCAAAGACACCGCCCAACAGATGCTCCAACCCAACGAACAAAATCGCACCAACCACCGGCCCAAACAGCCGCGCGGTGCCGCCCAGAATGATCAGCACGATCAACTCGCCGCTCAGTTGCCACGAAAACATCGCGGGGCTGACAAACCGATTGAGATCCGCATAAAGCGCGCCCGCAAGGCCCGTGATGGCACCCGACACCACAAAGGCCACCAGCCTTAGGCGGTACGGGGTCAGGCCAACCGTCTCGACCCGATCAGGGGATTGCCGCGCGGCGTTGAGGGCCAGACCAAAGGGCGCGCGCGACAGACGATGGGCAAACAGAAGCGCGGCCAACAGCAGGGCAAGGCAAAGCGCGTAGAACTGGATCGGGTCAAGAGTGTTGAGGCCCGGAAACCCGTTGCGCACATAGATCGACAACCCATCCTCGCCCCCATAGGCCCCCCAACTGATGGTGAAGTAATAGAGCATCTGGGCAAAGGCGAGGGTGATCATGATAAAGTAGACGCCGGTGGTCCGCAGGCTCAGCGCGCCGATGGCCAGCGCCGCCAGCGCAGCGGTGACAAGGGCAACCCCCCAGATCACCGGCATGGATTTCGTACCCTCGATCACCACGGGGCTTTGCATCAGGGGCTGAAAACTTTGCGCATGGCTGGCCAGGATCCCCATGGCATAGCCGCCGATCCCGAAAAATGCCGCATGACCCAAGCTGACAAGGCCGCCTAGGCCCAGCGCGATGTTCAGCCCCAAGGCCGCAAGGCCCAGGATAACGGCCTTGGTGGCGAGCGTGATCATAAACGGCTCGTCCACAGCCCAGGCCCAAAGCGGCCAAGCGATCAGCGCAAGCAGAAGTGCGCTGTTGAACATACGCTCAGACATCAGCCGCGCGCCCCGAACAGACCCGTGGGCCGCACCACCAAAACCGCGGCCATCAACACATAGGTCAGCATGGACGCCAGCGCCGACGCGGTAGAGGCCGCAGTGCCCGCCCCAAAGAGCATCGCGAACGCCTGGGGCAGCAAGAACGCCCCCAGCGTATCGGTCAGCCCCACCAACAGGCTGGCCACCAGCGCGCCCTTGATAGATCCGATGCCGCCTATCACGATGACCACAAAGGCAAGGATCAACACCGGCTCGCCCATGCCCACTTGAACCGATTGAATGGCCCCGATCAGCGCCCCGGCAAGCCCAGCCAGGGCGGCCCCAAGCGCAAAAACGATGGTGTACAGCTTCGAGATATCGACCCCAAGGGCAGCGATCATCTCGCGGTCATTCTCGCCGGCTCGGATCTGGATGCCCAGGCGCGTGCGGCTGATCAGCAAGAACAGCAGGACCGCCACCACCAGCCCGATGCCGATCAAGGTCAGGCGGTAAAGCGGGTATTCGATGCCGCCGGGCAGTGTCACGGGACCGGACAGGTAGGAGGGGATGTTGAGGTACAAAGGGAACGAGCCGAACACCCAGCGTGTCCCTTCGGAAAAGATCAGGATCAGCGCAAACGTGGCGAGCACCTGGTCCAGATGGTCTCGCGCATAAAGTCTGCGCAGCACAAGCACCTCGACCAACGCACCGGCGGCGGCGGCGGCGGCCAACGCCGCGGCAAGGCCCAAAAGGAACGAACCTGTGGCCCCCGCAACGGCAGCCGCCGCAAAGGCGCCGACCATGAACAGCGAGCCATGGGCGAGGTTGATCAGACCCATCACCCCGAAAACCAGGGTCAACCCTGCGGCCATCAAGAACAGCATGACCCCCAGTTGCAGGCCATTGAGGATCTGCTCTATGAGCAGCAGCGCACTCATATCACAGGCCGCCCATGGAAATCCGCCCTGCCCTTGCCCAAGATGCCCCCCAGATGATTGCGGTGTTGACCCCGATCATCCTGGCCGGGGGCACCACGGCCATCGAGACACCGTTGAGCGCGGACGATCTTCGCCGGTGGTTTGTCGATGGTCCCGATGCGCTGGCCTGCCATGTGGCGGTGGATCAGGGCCGCGTGGTGGGATTTCAGTCCTTGGGCCGCAACGTAAAACTGCCGGTGGACTGCGCGGATATCGCCAGCTTTGCGCAAATGACCCCCAAGGTCCGCGGCGTCGGGCGCGCGCTGTTTGCCCAGACGGTCAGGGCAGCGCGCAGCCTGGGCCTTGCGCAATTCAACGCCACCATCCGGGCCGACAACACGCCGGGCCTGGGCTATTACACCAAGATGGGGTTCGTGGATCATGGGGTGACAAAAGGCGTGCCGCTTAAGGACGGCACGCCCATCGATCGTGTGCACAAACGCTTTACGCTCTGAGCGGCTTACATCGGGCACTCGGCCGCGTAGACATCCGCATGGTCTTCCAGGGCGACACCGATGATCTTGTTGGTGAAGATATCACCTTCTTGCACCACCTCGCGCACATAGATGTCTTGGATCGGGTGGTGGTTGGAGCCGAAGGCGAAGTCGCCGCGGGTGCTGTCAAACTCCGCCGCTTTCAGGGCCGCACGAAACGCATCCGCATCCGACACATCCGCTTTCGCCATGGCGCTGAGCAGCAGGTTCGCCGTGTCAAAGCCCTGGCTTGCATAAAGCGAGGGGAGACGGCCGTATTCTGCTTGGAAGCTTTCGACAAAGGCCACGTTGGCGGGGGTGTCTATGTCTTTGTTCCACTGGGACGTGTTCACCACGCCCAAAGCGGCAGAACCAACCGCCTGCAGGATGCCCTGGTCAAAGCTGAAGGCAGGGCCCACCACAGGCAGGTCCACGCCACTGTCGGCATATTGCTTGAGGAACGAGATCCCCATGCCGCCGGGCAGGAAGAAAAACACGGAATCCGCGCCCGAGGCCCGGATCTGCGCAATCTCCGAGGCATAATCCGTCTGGCCCAGCTTGGTCAGCACTTCGCCCGCAAGGGCCCCGCCATACATCCGCTTGTATCCGGTCAGCGCATCGGTGCCCGCAGGGTAGTTTGGCGCAAGGATAAAGCTGTTCTGATAGCCTGCCCCTTTGGCGTAGGCGCCTGCAGCCTCGTGCAAGTTGTCATTTTGCCAAGCCACGTTGAAATAGTTGGGATGGCAGCCCTTGCCCGCCAGAGGCGATGGGCCCGCATTGGGGGACAGGTAGAACTTGCCTTGGGCGGTCGCACTGGGCACGACGGCCATGGCCAGGTTGGACCAGATGATACCGGTCAAAACATCGACCTTTTCGGACTGGATCATTTTGTCGGCCAGTTGCACCGCCACGTCGGGCTTGCGCTGATCATCCTCGACGATCACTTCGATGTTGTCCGAACCCGATTGCTTGACCGCCAGCAAAAAGCCGTCGCGCACATCGATGCCAAGGCCCGCACCGCCGCCTGACAGGGTGGTGATCATACCCACCTTCAGCGGACCGTGGCCATCGGCCAAAGCCGCCCCGCCAAAAGCCAAGGATGCGGCGCTGGCCATGGCCAACAGTGAAAACTTGCGTGTCATCTTAGATACTCCCTGAACCCGCATGGATCGCGCGCCCCGCTGGACCGGGGGTCTTGGCGCGACTCTAGTGGATACAGGCATAGCAATTCCCTGTGGTTTGACAATTCTTTGCAAGACTTGTTCCTCACACAGCTTTGAGCGCGCGCGCGCCGCTGAGAGGGCAAGGCCGGTTTTCACCGCCAATGTTATACTATAACACTATGCTGAATCGTCCTTAACTTTCGCAAAGAGAGCCTGCCCATGTTCAGCGCCCGTTCCACCCGCCTGTCCGTTGCCCTTGCCGCCTTGGCGCTCGGCACGCCCCTTCTGGCCGAAGAGACGCGCGAGATGGGGGCCCATGAACATGGGGTGGGCCAGATCGACATCGCGTTCGAAAATGACACGGTTGCGGTGCGCCTTGTCTCGCCCGGGGCTGACATCGTGGGCTTTGAATACGCCGCCGAAAGCGACGAGGACAAAGCGCTGGTAGAGGCGGCCCTCGACACCCTGCGCCAGCCCGTGGCGATTTTCAGCTTTCCCAGCGAGGCCGGGTGCCGCGCAACAGAAGTAACCGCTGCTTTGGACGTGGACGGCGAGCATGATGACCATGAACACGATGATCACGCCCATGGTGACAAAGAGCACGCGGATCACGACGACCACGCCCATGGTGACAAAGAGCACACGGATCACGACGACCACGCCCATGGCGAGGCGGCGCACGGCCACAAGGATCACGACCATGATGACGCCGCCGAGCACGCGCAGGCCAGCCATTCAGAGTTCGCGGCAGAGGCCGTGATGACCTGCACCAACCCCGGCGCGATCGATCGGATCACGTTTACCTATTTCGAAACCTTCCCCAACGCGCAGGAGTTGGAGGTTCAGATGATCTCCACTCGCGGTGCCCAAGCGTTTGAGGTAGAGCGGGATACGCCCACCTTGATGCTTGAAGGCCTGCTCTGACCGACACCACTGCCCCCTTGCTTGCGCTTGATCAGGTCCGGTTCCGTTGGCCCGGGACGGGCGGTTTTGCCTTGGCTGTGGATGATTTGGCCGTGGCGGCGGGCGAGCGGGTGTTGCTGCTGGGCAGCAGTGGTTCGGGCAAATCCACGCTTCTGTCCCTGATCTGCGGGAC
>JBCBNR010000003.1:0-23749 GCA_039821665.1 Pseudomonadota bacterium | reverse complement strand
ATCGGGAAGAGCGTGACACAGCGGGCAATGAAACGGGCGTACCGCTCGACTTCAACAACGCCGATGCTGTCGTTCAGCAGATCGTTAACGATGCACTGACCATTGGTGAGGGCTTCGAGGCTGATGAAGCAGGTGAGCTTTACGGTGTGGTTTTGGTGCCGGACAATGGCAGCCAGGCGTTCATCGTGGGCGTGCCGTGGGAGCAGCTGGAAGAAGAATGTGTCTGTCCGATGGACGGTGGCGGTGCCCCTGGTGGCGGGTTCCTCTGATCCCAGCAGCACAAAATCTGCTCAGAAAACACACAAACGGGCCCCTTCGGGCCCGTTTTTTGTCGCAAACCGTGATTTCTGCTACACGGATGCACAGGACTATACCTTTTCGCGATGCAAAAAAATTGACTCACACACGGCTAAATTGCTACTAAAGAGAGGGTGTTTATACACCTTTGTAGTAAGTAGCTTAACCTAGGGGCTAATCATGAACTTTAAGGCTATCGCAGCCGCTGCAGCTTTGGCTGTTGCTCCGTTGTCTGCCCACGCGATCACCACGATCGACATGGGTACAGTCGTCAACACAACTTTTGATGCGGGCGACATCAACCTTGGCAACCAAGATCCCGTTGCGATCGAGGGCTTTATCCTCGGTGACGGCGGTCTCGACGCCAACTTTTACGTGGATCCCTTCCAGTCCACCGCAAGCGGTGCTGTGAACGTTCTGCTGACCGTTGCTGGTTCCAGCCTGACTGCAGGCACCATCACGGGTTCGCTGGGCGGTCAAGCCATCACTTTCGTTGACTCCGGCTTCGGCTCGCTCGTCGCGACCCTGCCGACCACAGTCTTCGCTGGTCCTGGCCTGGCAAACGCAGTTGCTCTGAGCATCGACTGGACTGGCGCGGGCGACCTGAAGGGTGGCAACCCGGATCAGTTCTCGCTGAACATCCAAGCTGTTCCTCTGCCTGCCGGCGCTCTGCTGCTCGGCACCGCACTGGTTGGTCTGGGCTTCGCACGTCGTCGTGCAGCCTAAGCCTTTCGGCTTTCGATGATCCAATGAATTGGGCGCTTCCTTTGGGAAGCGCCCTTTTTGTTTGATCTTGCGTTAAGGTCCGATCTGGGCAGCCCAGCGACATGTGGGGCCGGTGGCGGCCCGGCAGCCCAAAACCGTGTTGCCAGCGGCATGATCTTGGCAAACCAAACCACGCCCCGATGGCGCAAAGCTTAGAACTTGCCCGATTGGTTGTTTGGGGCGTCCGGTCCGGGCATGGGCACGATGACATCCCAATGCTCGACGATCAGACCCTCTTTGAGGCGAAACAGATCGTAGAACGCTTGCGGTTCATCGCCGAGTGTCCCCTCTGACAGGGTCAAAACGAAATTGCCCTCGCCGATCACATGGTGAAGGGTGCTATAGTCCATCGACACCCCTTGTTCGGCCATCTGGGCCATGAACGCGCCAAAGCCTTCAAGCCCATCGGCAACCATCGGGTTGTGCTGGGTGTAGGTGACAGGGCTGATATACGAAGTGATGTCCACGTCTTCATGGTTGATCAGCGAGCGTGTGATGAACTCCTCGACTTTGGCCTTGTTGGCCTCCGTCTTGTCCAGATCCGTGATCTCCGTTGCACCGTCAATCTGGGTGTGACCCGACGGGTTTGGTGCGGCCTCGGGGATCAGATTGTCCCAGTGTTCGGCAATCTTTCCATCCTCAACCCGGAACACGTCGAACCCAATGGTGGCCGTTGGCCCAAAGCCTTCATACCGGGCATGGATCGCAACCATGTCATCATCGTCGATGACGCGCACATACTCTGCTTTGAAACCAGGGGTGTTGGACAGAAATTCAACCACACCTTTCTGGCCTTCGACCCCATCCGGGAACATGGGATTGTGCTGAATATAGTCTTGAGCGAAATACTCTTCGACCGCGTCCGCATTGCCCGACAGCAATGTGTTTTCCAGCGCTTCAAGCACAAAGGCTTTGTTGGCGGCACTGTTGGCGAAAAGGGCGGTCGGCATCACAGCGGCAATGCATCCCGCCGCGAGGATGGTTTTCAAATACATTTCAGAGACCCCGTTTGTTGAAGGTGGATTGGGTGGTGCCGCGCGCCAGACTGGCCGAACCGGGTGTTGACCCAGCCCAGCCCCTGCGCACGATCTTCAAGGGAACGATGCTGTGCTTGTTGGATGGTCCCCCGTTGGTCACCACCCAAACCTAGGCAGGCCGGGTTGCCCTGCCTATTGGGTCAATTCAGAAGGTATCATTCGCACAATCCGAACAGTCGTCCACCGCCCCCGACGGTATGTCCGGAGCTTGGCCTATCAAACGGACGGTGGGATTTGCCGCAAAACCACGCTTGCGTCTGACCGGGGAACGCTAGGGATCGGTCGCCTGCTTGGGTAAACGCGCGTGGGTCAGTACCCGTAGGTTTCCTGAGTGAACCGGCATTTCGTCATGACCACACCCATGACATTGCCACGCTCCGCCAGCTCACGCTCGCATTCGTCGATCTCTTTCACGGTGGAGAGGCCCGCCGCTGCGATCAGAATGACGGCATCCAGATTGGGCATAAACGCCATGACATCATCGCTGGACCCAAGCGGTGGCAGGTCGACGATCACAAAGTCAGGCGCGAGTTCCGCCTCCATCCCGCGAATGGCATTGGTCGCGGCCTGGCTCGACAACAGTTCGGCCGGTTGCTGCAGCTTCATCGAGGGGCAAGACAGCGCCATCGACAAACCATAACGCACAAACCCCTCTTGAAGGGTCGCATCCCCCATCAGGTAACTCTCAAGATTTGTGGTTTCGCTCAACCCCAGCAGCCCCGCGATAGAGGGGCGGCGAAAATCGCAGTCCAGCAAGACAGTTTGCACATCTCTTTGGCGCGACAGCGAAAAGCACAGGTTCGCGGCGGTCACTGTCTTCCCGCATTCCGGCGTGGGCGAGGTGATGCCCACCACCTTCCAGTTGTTCTTTCGACAGGTCGACACCAGACGGGTGCGGATCATGTCGAAAGCTACGTAGGATTTGTCTTTTTGATCTAGCGAGATCACGCGGTTGCGGGCCAGAAGATTGGCATCCAAGTCCACCTCGCGCAGGTCTTCCCAAGCGCCCGTGCGGGCGGGCGCATCTGCCCGTCGGGGCATGCCGCGCACAGCGGGCTGGGGTTTCACGTCGCCGCGGGTGGTGCGGGCCTTTTCGATCGCGGCGCGGATGCGTTCCATTCCGTGGCTCCTAGCGAAGTTTGTTCAGAAATGCGTCCAGGCCCAGCTTGTCCGTCACCTTGCTGACCAGCAGATCCAACGGCATCACCTGATAATGAAAATAGGCCAAGACCGATGGAATACCGGCCGCCACAATCACCAGAACCGCCGCGATCTTAAGCCGAGAGCGCAGCGCCTCGCGCCGGGTTTCGATGTAGGGCACAACCCCGAAAGGCTGTATGCCGAGGCTTTTCACCAGCTCAACAGGTCGCTGGATTTTACGGTTCAACAGTTCCAACAGAATGATCAAGGCAAAGCCTGCGCCCAGTCCACCGGCCACGCCGGCGCCTGCGATCATCATACGATTGGGGCTTTCGGGACGCTCGGGCACAATCGCGTTCTCGATCACCTCGAAGCGCTCGCCCTTTTGCTGGGATTCGATGCTCTCGCTTTGGGACGCGGCAGACAGGTTCTGTTGCGCAAATTTGTACTCCAACTGCGCAGCCTCGTAATCCCGCTCAAGACTGTTGAGTGTCATGGCGATCTGTGGCGTTGCCTTGATAGAGGTGTCCAGGTTGGCGATCCGGGCCTCTGTTGCGGCGATCTTGCGATCGGTGGAGGCAAGAAAACCGTCGATCTGCGCCATTTGCTGTTCCAGCTGGCTGATCCGAAAGTCTTCCGCGCTCAGCGCTTCGTCCGTGCCCGAGGTCGTGCCCGCGATCACCCGCTGCAACGTCTCGATCTCGGTAAGCAATGCGACGACCTTCGGATGACGGTCGGAAAAAGTTTTGCGTGCCGTTTCCAACTGAATTTCCAGCCGGGTCAGGTCCACCTCTTCGCGGGACTTTTGCGCACCCGCCTGAGCGGCCAAAACAGCCGGATTTTCGATGAAGCGTTGGATCTGCGTGCGGTCGCGCAACAGGGCTGTGCGTTGCTCTTCCAGCTCCAACAACCGATCCTGTTCCCGGGTGAATTGGTCGCGACGTGCATCGAGCGAATCCGGCAAAGCCTCGGAGTTTTGGATGCTGAAGGCTGTGATCTGCTGTTCCAGTTCCGACAGCTTGCGATCCAGCCGCTCCACCTCCTGTTCGAAGAACTGGCGGTTCTGCTCTACGAAAGTGCCGCGGATGTCCTGATTTTCTTCCAACGTAAGGGTCACGAGCTGGTTTGTAACGCTTGCAGCCGTGCGGGGATTTTCATGTTGGAAGCTGATCGTAAATGCTGTCGCAGACTCCGCTCCGCGCCGCTGCTGACCCAGCACCATCACGCGAAATTGGGTGACGGCGCGCATCTGGTCGACCTTGTCGCTGGGAGACAGGCCGCTGCCGGATTTGAACACATTAAAGTCGTCCGCGATTTCCAGCAGGTTGGCCCGGGTCAACAGCCGCTGTTCGATGATCTGGATCACCTCGTTCGAGCTGACATTCACCGTGCTGGCCACATCAATCCGAGGGCTTTCGACCAGCAAAAGCGCCTGACTGCGGTAAACTGGCGGCAGCATATAGGCCAGGGTCAGGCCAATCATCGACAGCGACAAAGACACCAAGATGAACAAAGGCAGCCGCTTTAGAAAAACGGAGATGTAGTATCTGAGATCGAGGTCCATAGATCCAAACCCTTACATGGCCGTGGAACGCGCTGCGTAAGCCCGCTCTCTGCCCCGGTTTTTTGGCGGATTGAAGGCAGGTGCCCGGTTGGGCACCATAGCAGGCTTTACGTCAGTTAGCCTTTGCGCTCGCGCAATTCAATCGGGGGGTTGGGCACTGATCTGAACCGGTCGCCCATCATCGGACCCGTACCCTTAGTGGACGAGCCGAACACGCCGAAGATTTTCCGATCCATCACCACCTGTTCGATGATCGACGCATCGACGATCTTGCGACCATAGCTGAAGGCATAGACCAAAGCATAGTCGCACACCTGGTTGACCAAGCGGGGCGTGCCTTTGGTGACCAGATGCACCGCTTCGCAGGCACCTTTGGTAAAGATTGCCTGCTCGGCACCTGCAACGGACAGACGGTGGGCGATGTATTTTTCAACATCCGCCACACCCATTGTGGGCAGATGAAATTCCGCCGCGACACGCTGCGCGAATTGCACCAGCTCAGGCCGGGCCACCAGGTCGCACAGCTGCGGCTGGCCCACGAGCACAAGCTGCAACAGCTCATCCTGGTCAGCATTGATGTTCGAGAACATGCGCAGTTCTTCCAGGGTCTCCATGGAAAGGTTCTGCGCTTCGTCAAAAATCAAGACAGTGCGCCGACCGGCGGCATATTCCGAGATCAGAAACTCTTGGAATTTTTGAAAAAGTTGGACATAGCCCATGTCCGGGTCTACCGGCTGGCCAAGGGCCATCATGACCCAATGCAGCAATTCCCCACGATCACCTTGGGCATTCGACACCAAACCGACGGTGAAATCCTGGGGCATGTCGCGCAACAGCTTGCGCAGAAGGGTGGTTTTACCCGCGCCAATCTCGCCGGTGATCAGCGTGATGGGCGCGCAAGACAACATCCCATATTCGAGCATGGTATAGGCCTGCTCGTGTGCACCGGACCAATAAATAAAGTCAGGATCGGGCAGCAGAGTGAACGGTCTGCGCTCCAACCCAAAAAAGTCCGTATATACACATGTTTGAGAAGACATAACTCGATTGACCCTTACCTGGTCGACACCCTTCGCGCCGATACACTTACTATATGTAGACCACGCGCACTTTTCATCAGAAACCCGCCTACATTCACTGATAAATCACACAGCTTGGTGCAAATTGAGGCGATCTGCCGCGCCTCGTGTCGTCTCAAACCTTAGCCCCTGCCGGTTTGGTGGGGTGTTTGGGGCAAAAATGTGGCCCAAGGCCCAGTGGCCGCTAGAATCACCACTCCCGTTCGAGTGCCGCAATCTGGGGCACCTGTCCGTTGTTTGTGCGCCTTGTCACAAATTGACCCGTAAATTTACCCAATTACGACTAAGATTGTTGAAAAATGCACCGCAACATGTGATGTAGGTGAGGTCCGATGGTGATGAGTCTGAGGTTTAGGCCCGCGCCGTTTTTGTGTGAAGTGTACGGTAGCTTAGTTTGGGGGAGTGGCGTGTATCAGTATAGTAAGCCAGTAGAAGATGGGGCAGTTGCGGGTTTCGGCGTCCCTGAGATGGGGCCCTCGGCACCAGCTAGCAATCTCTACGCATCGTTCTTTAAGCGCGTCCTTGATGTCGCGCTCGTTGTTCTGTCGGCTCCGCTGACACTGCCACTGGTGCTGCTGTTCGGATTGTTGATCCGGCGCGACGGTGGTCCGATGTTCTATTCTCAATTGCGCGTGGGCAAGGACGGCAAGCTGTTTCGCTGCTGGAAGCTGCGTTCAATGGTCGCCAACGCAGAAGAGCGTTTGGCCGAGTATTTGCGCGATAACCCCGAAGCCAATGCCGAATGGACCGTTCATCAAAAGTTGAAGGACGACCCTCGCATCACGCGGATCGGTCACTTCATCCGCTGTTCCTCGATCGACGAGCTGCCGCAACTGTGGAATGTGCTGCGCGGCGACATGAGCATTGTTGGCCCGCGCCCGTTCATGCCCGAGCAGCAGAAGCTGTATAAAGGCAACGCGTACTACGCCATGCGTCCTGGTCTGACCGGCTACTGGCAGGTCAGTCAGCGGAGCGAGAGCTCGTTTGCCGCCCGCGCGGCGTTTGACAACTCCTATGCGAACGACCTGACGCTGCTGACCGATGTGAAGGTTGTGGCGCAGACAGTGGGCGTCGTGTTGCGAGCAACGGGGCGCTAAGCGCACCTGCCGGATGTGGTGAAGCCGCGCCTTAATCAGGTGCGGCTTTTTCTGTATCTAATCTGTGAAAATGATTCTGTTCCTTAGGGGTGTCCCTTATGCCGTTCCAAACCTTGCTTCGCGCCTCTGTTGTGGCCGCTTCGCTTTTCCTGGTGGCCGCTTGTGACGATGCGCAAGAGCGCGCGGAAGGCCACTATCAATCGGGTTTGGAGCTGCTTGAAGCGGATGACCCGATCAAAGCTAAGTTGGAGTTCCAAAACGCCCTGCAGTTGAACCAGGATTATCTGGAACCACGCTTTGAGTTCGCGAAACTTCTGATGGCCGATGGGGACATCGAGGGCGCGCTTGGCAATTTCCTGAAGGTGGTAGAACTGGACCCCAACCATCTGGAAGGCAACATAAATGTGGGCGAGCTTTACCTGATCGGCAACGCCCCGGAATTGGCCGAGCGTTATGTCACCACGGCTTTTGCCGCGGCCCCGGATAACATCAAGGTGCGGGGTCTAAAGGCTGTGTACGAACAGCGCTCCGGCAATACCGAGGCGGCATTGGAGCTTGCACAAGATGTGTTGGCGGATGATCCAGCGTCGACCGTGGCCATTGGTGTGATCGCCAGCGACTTCATGTCCAAAGAGCAGCCGGAACAGGCGTTGATTTACCTCGACCAGGGGCTCGCCACGGAGGAGCCGGATGCAGCGCTCTATATGATGAAGATGGCCGCCCTGAATGCGGTGGGTGACCAGGGGCGCATTACGTCGCATCTCGAAGATATGGCGGCGGCTTTCCCGGAAAACAGCGAGCTGAGCCAAAGCCTGGTGCAGCGCTACATCCAATTGGGCGAGGTGGACAAGGCCGAGGAAGTGTTGCGTCAATTGATGGCCAACAACCCCGACGAGACAGCGTACCCCCTGGGCCTGGTCAACCTGCTCAACACCCAACGCTCCCCCGCTGATGCCCAAGCGCTGCTGGAGGAGTTGGTGGCGCGTGGGGATGCCAACGAAGGGGATTACCTGCGCGCTCTTGCGGGGTTCCATTTCCGAGCAGGTGATACGGACACATCTATCGCCACGTTGGAGGGGTATCTCGCCCGCGACGATCTGGACGCCCAGGACAAGTACAACACCCAAACCCAATTGGGCGGTGTCTTCCGCACCATTGGCGAGAATGAAAAGTCCAACGCGCTTGCCGTTGAGGTGCTTGAAAACGACGAAGAGAATGTGGATGCGCTGAAACTGCGCGCCCTGCATCAGATCGAAACAGACGATTACCAGGGTGCGATTGAAAACCTGCGTTCGGCCCTGAATGTCAGCCCGCGCAATCCGTCTGTTTTGACGATCCTGGCCGCGGCGCATGAGCGTAACGGCTCCAAAGGATTGGCGCAGGAGCGTTTGGCCCTGGCCGTTCAAGCGTCCAACAACGGTGTGGCCGAAAGCATTCGCTATGCCGAGTTCCTGCTGCGAGAGGGACGGGCAGAGATCGCAGATGACGTGATTGATGATGCGCTGCTGGCAAACGGTCCGGCGATTGTGTTGTTGGCGCAAAGTGCTGCCGTAAAACTGGCGTTGGAAGACTATGCCGGGGCTGAAGACATCGTACAGCAACTGACCGTCGAAGGCGCGATTGACGAGGCGCGCGACGTGGCCAACCGGGTGCGCTTTGCGACGCTGAACAGTCAAAACCGCTCGGAAGAAGCCGAAGAGTTGTTGGAGCGGATGTGGTCCCAGTCGGGCGAAGAAAGTGGCGCGATGACCAGCCTTGTACAGACCTATCTGCAACAGGGTCGGACGGAAGAAGCGGAATCCTTCCTCGACAACATTTTGGCGGACACGCCCAACAACCTGCAGGCCACCATGCTGCGCGGGGCGGTGCATTCCTCTCAATCGCAGTTCGATGAGGCCGAGGCGTTGTTCCGCAAAGCCATCGAGGACCATCCCGAGGCCGAAAACGGCTATGGTGCCTTGGTTATTCTGCTCAACGCCCAGGGCCGTCAAGACGAAGCGCGGGAAATTCTGGACCAGGGCATTCGCAATTCCGAAGGGGCAGTGCGTCTGGAATTGGCCAAGGCCGGCCAGTTGGAGCGGGACCTAAAGTTTGACGAGGCCATCGCGATCTACGAACGGCTGTACGAGGCCAATACCGGCTCGTTGATTTTTGCCAACAACCTCGCCAGCCTGTTGGCCGAGCATCGGGACGATCCCGAAAGCTTGGCCCGTGCGGCGGCCGTATCCAAGCGCCTGCGTGAGAGCGATCAACCCGCGTTTTTGGACACCTATGGCTGGGTGCAGTACCGCGCTGGCGATTATGAAGCGGCTGTTGCCCCGTTGAAGGAGGCGGCCGAAGCGCTGACCAACAACGCCCTGGTGCAGTACCATTTGGGCATGGTCTACAAGGCCTTGGGCCAGACCGAGCTTGCCCGCACACAGTTGCAGCGCGCGTTGGAGTTGGGGCAAACGGAGGTCTACCCAGTGCTGGCCGAGGTTCCAGATCTGTTGACCGAACTTGATCAGGCTCAGTAATCTGGGCCGACCATTTCGCAACACTTGTGACGGAAAATCCGGGCAAAACAGGTAGATGGTTTTACAACTTAAACCACTTTGACCTAACCAAGAGTGCAGTTTCGAGCGGGAGAATCGGACATGTTGCGGGTTTTTGTTACATTACTTGCGGTGATTGCGGCGACCGGCGCATGGGCGCAGGCCAATTACCGGATCGCACCGGGTGATATCTTGGACGTCTCTGTCCTAGAGGATCCAACTCTGAACAAAAACGTGCTGGTCCGTCCTGATGGCGGCATTTCATTGCTGGTTGTGGGCAATATTCGCGCAGGCGGCCGGACCGTGCCCGAGTTGGAGCGGTTGATCGCAAACGGCCTCTCCAGCCAGTTTGCAGTGCGCCCCACCGTATCGGTTTCGCTGCTCCAGCTCGCGGTGCCCGAGCCTGAGTTGGAAGAGCAAGAAGAGCTGATCGATGTCTACTTCCTGGGCGAGGTTGCGACCCCTGGGTTGCGCCAGTTGAAAGAAGGGACCACGATCTTGCAAGCCCTCGCACAAGCCGGTGGATTGGGCCGCTTTGCCGCCCAAAAGCGCATCCAGGTGCGCCGCTTCGACAGCGATGGGTCCGAGCAGTTGTTTACCTTCAACTACCGCGACATCGTTAATGGCAGCCGTCAGGTCAGTGGCTTTCGCGTGCTCGAAGGGGATGTTATACTGGTCCCGGAACGCAGGCTGTTTGAATAAGCCTGAGAACAGGCGGGGACATGAGCAGATATAAAAAGGCCATTCCTATGGTCGTGGCGAGCCTGGTGCTCGCCCCTGTCGCATTGGCGCAAAGCGAGGTGAGCGGCGCGCTGAGCCAAAACCTCGACATCCAATCCAACGATGGCGACACCAGCATCGAAGCAAACACCGGCCTGTCGGTCGATCTGAGGTCGGAGACGGCAACCTCCAGTTCGGTTCTGTCCACGGGTGCTGCCTTGTCCATCGATGATGATGGCGAGGTGGAGATTACCCGACCGACCCTGAGCTTCAGTCTGGGCCAACAAGAAAAGCGCACGCGCTACAGCTTGTCGGGCTCGTTCCAGCGCCGCCCGACCACGTTTTTCGAGGAAGAAATCGGCGAACTGACCCCGCTAGAGGCGCTGCTTGGCATCGACCCGGATGTGAACATCAACCAATTTGACACCGAGCGGACAAGCTATGGCTTGCGGGCCAGCATTTCCACCGATTTAACCTCGCGTCTGGGGGCTACCTTTGGGCTTAGTGGGGATGTTGTCGATTTCGAACAAACCTCGTCCGAGCTTGTGCCTTCGACCACGCTGGGCATGAATTCCTCGCTCAATTATGATGTCACCGACAGCCTGCGCGTGTCGGCGAACGCCTCGCTGCGGTTTGTGGATACGGACACCGCCACGGACATCTCCAACCGCATTTTGGATGTTGGCGGATCGTTCACACGCACGATCAACGCAAACGAGACGTTGACCGGCGGGCTTGGCATCACCACCAACGAGCGCGAGGAGGTCTTTTCCACCGGAACGGTGACAGAGACCGAATCGGATCTGACCTTTAACCTAGGCTATAGCCGCGCCCTGCCCGATGGGACCCTGACCTTTGGCTTTACCCAAGGCAGCGCCACGGACAGCGCGGGCGAGACGGTGACCAGCAGTCAAGTTTCAGCGGCACTGGAACGGCAGATCAATCAGAACACCTCGTTCGGGTTGTCCACCGGGTTCTCTCGGCAAACGGCCATTGGGGGTGGGGACGAATCCACGCTGTTTCGGGTGAACCCGACCTTGTCGTGGCAATTGACCCGTCTGGTCAGTGCCAATGCGGGCTATACGTTCCAGGTCGATGATGATGGCGACAACGACCACCGCCTGCTGCTGGGGCTGTCGCGCAGTTTCGGCGGGCCGGTGCGCTAAGGCAACCTGCCCTAGCGCTCGACCAGCCGCATAAGGTACTGTCCGTATTCGGTTTTCAAAAACGGTTTGGCCAGTTCCGCAAGGGCGGCATCATCGATCCAGCCCATGTAGTGGGCCACCTCTTCAGGGCAGCCGATCTTTTGACCCTGGCGTTTTTCGATGGTGCGCACAAACTCACCCGCCTCGATCAGGCTGTCATGGGTGCCGGTATCCAACCAAGCATAGCCGCGTCCCATCTTCTGCACCGTCAAACTGCCCTCGTTCAAATAGGCCTCAAGCAGGGACGTGATCTCCAACTCACCCCGCTCAGACGGGGTGATGCTGCGCGCGCGCGCAGGGGCGTCGCCATCCAGGAAGTAAAGTCCGGTCACGGCAAAGTTCGACGCAGGCTCTGACGGTTTTTCCACAATCGATGTCGCCTTGCCGTCCCCATCGAACCCAACGACGCCATACCGCTCTGGGTCGCTGACCTGATAGCCGAACACCGTGCCACCGGTGGCCTGTGCGCTCGCCTCGCGCACCAGTTTTTGCAGGTCATGACCGAAAAAGATGTTATCGCCCAGCACCATTGCACTGGGCGCACCGTTCAAAAACTCTTCGGCCAGCAGATAAGCCTGCGCCAGACCATCGGGCGAAGGTTGGACGATCCACGTAATCTCCATCCCCCATTTTGTGCCGTCGCCCAGCAGGCGTTGGAACTGGGTCTGATCCTGGGGCGTGGTGATGATCGCAATCTCACGTATGCCAGAGAGCATCAGCACGGTCAGCGGATAGTAGATCATCGGCTTATCGTAGAGCGGCAGCAATTGTTTTGAGACCGCCATCGTGATCGGAAACAGCCGCGTGCCAGAGCCACCGGCCAGAATGATACCTTTGCGTTCCATGGTCACGTCAACTCCGTCACTACACGGGACAGGCTGGTGCGCCAGTCCGGTTGTTTGATGCCAAACCGCTGTTCCAGCGATGTGCAGTCCAGGCGAGAATTGCCCGGACGTGTTGCTTTGGTGGGAAAGTCGGATGATGGGATGTCCACCACCTCAACCGATTTGCCAGCATGCGCGAAAATCTCACGCGCAAAGCCATCCCAGTTTGTGTAGGGCGCCCCTGAAAAGTGATAGATCCCCGTTTTGCCCGGATCGTCCAACAGGGCGTGGCCCATGGTGATCAGGGCGTCCGCGATATCGCCTGCTTCCGTCGGGGCGCCAAATTGATCGGCCACGATGGTCAACCGGTCCCTGGTCTCGGCCAGTCTCAGCATGGACTTGACGAAGTTGCCGCCGGTGGCTGAAAACACCCAAGCGGTGCGCAAAACGCAGTGGGCCCCGCCTGCCGCAACCACCGCTTGTTCACCTGCCAGTTTCGAGCGGCCATAGGCGCCTAAGGGCCCTGTTGGGGCATCCGGTGTCCAGGGCGCGTCGCCCGTGCCATCGAAGACGTAGTCGGTGGAGATGTGTAAAAACGGGATGCCGCGCGCGGCACAGGTCGTGGCCATAGCCCCAGGGGCGGTGCCGTTGATGGTGGTGGCCAGCGTCTCTTCGTCCTCGGCCTGATCAACGGCGGTGTAGGCCGCGGCGTTGATCACAAGCGACGGGGCATGGGCGTTGATCGCGTCGGCGCAGGCCTGGGGGTCGGACAAATCAGCCTTGTCCCGGCCCAGCAGAACGGCCTGGGGCAATCGTGCTGAAAGTGCCGTTGCCACCTGACCCGTTTTGCCGAAGATCAGCCAAGTCATCCGGTTTTGCCCAAGCGCACGCCCACGCCCTGACGGTCTTGCAGGGGGCGCCACCAGGCCTCGTTGTCCAAATACCAGCGCACCGTGCGGCGCAGACCTTCCTCCAACGTAACCGACGGACGCCAACCCAGTTCGGTGCGAATGCGGGTGGGATCGATCGCATAGCGCAAGTCATGGCCCGGACGGTCGGTTACAAATGTGATCAGATCCGCATAAGACCCGTTGCGCGGGGCCATCTCATCCAACAGCGCGCACAGCATGCGCACCAAGTCGATGTTGCGCGCTTCATTCTCGCCGCCGATGTTATAGGTGCGCCCCAGCGCACCCTTCTGCAGCACGGTCAGCAGGGCATCCGCGTGATCCTCAACAAACAGCCAATCGCGCACATTCTCGCCCTTGCCATAAACCGGGATCGGTTTGCCTGCGAGGGCGTTCAGGATGACAACAGGGATCAGCTTTTCGGGAAAGTGGTAGGGCCCGTAATTGTTCGAGCAATTGGTCACCAGGATCGGCAGGCCATAGGTCTCGCCCCACGCGCGCACCAAATGATCGCTCGCCGCTTTGGAGGCGGAGTAGGGGGAGTTTGGCGCATAAGGTGTGTCTTCCGTAAACAGCCCCGTCTCTCCCAGCGTGCCATACACCTCGTCGGTGGAGATATGGTGAAACCGAAACCCCTCGGGCTTACCTGCCTCGTGCCAATAGGCGCGGGCGGCTTCTAGCAAGGTGTAGGTGCCAGTGACATTCGTCTCGATAAAGGCCGCGGGCCCATCGATGGAGCGATCGACATGGCTCTCGGCGGCCAGGTGCATCACCGCATCCGGTTTGTGGCGCGCAAAGATGTCGGCCATGGCGGGCGCGTCCAAGATCGACGCCTCCTCAAACGCATAGCCTGGCGCGTTCGACACCATGTCCACATTGGCCAGGCAGGCCGCATAGGTCAGCGCGTCCACATTGACGATCTCGTGGCCCGCGCGCACCGCTTGCCGCACCACGGCAGAGCCGATGAACCCTGCACCGCCTGTGACCAAAATTTTCATGGCTTACCCCTCATACTCAAAAGGTGAGTGAAACGTGTTGAACGCGGGCGCTTCGGCATCCTTGCCTGACAATACTGCGGCCCCGTTGTCGATACCCCAGTTGATGCCCAGATCCGGGTCATCGAAGCGCACAGAGCCGTCGCAATCGGGCGCATAGAAATCCGAGCATTTGTACAGCACATGTACATCTGGCGTGAGCGTCGCAAAGCCGTGCAGGAAACCTTTCGGGACCAAAAGCTGCTTGCCGTTTTCGGCCGTCAGTTCCACGCCCACCCAGTCGCCATAGGTGGGAGAGCCGCGGCGGACGTCCACGGCCACATCCATCACCGCCCCTTGCATCACGCGCACCAATTTGTCCTGGGCGCTGGGGGGCGCTTGATAATGCAGACCGCGCACCGTGCCTTGCTCGGCCGAGAACGAGTGGTTGTCCTGTACAAAGGCGATATCGATGCCCGCCTCAGCCAGGGCGCGGGCATTCCAGGTTTCCGAGAAAAAGCCGCGATGGTCCCCGAATCGCTTTGGCGTGATG
Source organism: Pseudomonadota bacterium (assembly GCA_039821665.1). Classification (GTDB taxonomy): domain Bacteria; phylum Pseudomonadota; class Alphaproteobacteria; order Rhodobacterales; family Rhodobacteraceae; genus CANLSM01. The sequence goes on along the minus strand of JBCBNR010000003.1, from coordinate 9,052 downwards.
ACTTGAACACCGTCCAACGCCGTTGCAGTAATCTCCATCCCCCAGCCTCCAACCGACTAAAAACCCCAAAGACGCCGCTCTTTCCGTCCGAAATGTGCCATCTGTCAACTCACCTGGACAGGCTTATGCTGCAATGCACGTTAAACATTCGCGAACTCCGTGCGCCGGAGGGTGGATCACAGCAAATTGTGGTCCAATTTAGTTTTTATAGACCGCGACAAGAAAGTTTTTGTTAAACCACTGTCAGTTCGCGTTTTGGGCGAGTTAAGTGGTTTTTGCTGAAGGGGTAAGCGCGTTATGTCTGTTTCTCAGATGCCGGTGGGTAAGATCGGCGGGGGGGCAAGTTCGCTCTCGGGTATGGCAGGACCGCTTTGGTTCGCGCTTGCGGTGATCACCGCAGTACCGGTGTTTTGGTTCGGCTTTATCTCTCTGGGGGATGCTTGGTCGACGCCTGAGTACAGCCACGGACCATTGATCCCCATCCTCAGCGCCTACCTGTTTTTGCGCGACATGCGGCGGGTACCCCCTGCGGCAGTGGCGCCCAAGGATCGGTGGCCGGGGGTTGCCATCATCATCATTTCGCTTGCGATTGGTGTGTTGGGCAACCTGGTGCGCATTCCGGACATCAACACCTATGGGTTCATCCTGTGGGTCGGCGGCATAATCCTTCTGACCTTCGGGTTCCGCCGGGGCATTTTGTTCTGGGCGTCGGTTTTGCACTTGGTTTACATGCTGCCGCTGCCGCAATCGCTGTATTGGCACATGAACATCACGCTGCAGCTTATCTCGTCCGAGATCGGGGTGTGGTTCGTGCGACTGATGGGCATTCCGGTGCTGCTGGAAGGCAATGTGATCGACCTGGGTGTCTACAAGCTTCAAGTGGCCGAGGCCTGCTCGGGCCTGCGCTATCTCTTTCCGATCCTCAGCTTCTCTTACGTGTTCTGCATGCTCTATAACGGGCCTGTCTGGCACAAGATCGTGATCCTGATCTCGGCGGCACCTATCACCATTCTGATGAACTCGTTCCGCATCGGGGTCATCGGCGTGTTGGTGGACAATTATGGCATCGAGCACGCGGAAGGCTTCCTGCACTATTTCGAGGGTTGGGTGATTTTCGGGGCCTGCGTTGGCATCCTGTTCCTACTGGCGATCTTGATGCAGCGCTTGCAGCGCAATCCCAAACCGCTGCCCGAGACGTTGGATATCGATTTTGACGGGTTGGGGGCACAGGCTGCACGGGTCTTCACGCTTACCCCATCGCGGGCGATGATCGTGGCCGCACTGGTGACAACAGCGGTGGCTGCGGTCTATGTGGCAACGCCCCAGGCAGAACTGAAGCGTGCGGACCGCGAGCCTTTCGGCCTGTTCCCCACAACCTTCGAAAGCTTCTCGGGCTTCACCCGCCCGCTCGAGCCCTCGATCGAGGATGTGCTGAAGGCCGATGACTATATCGAGGCAAGCTTTATGCGCGCGGGCGACAGTGCCCCGGTTGGGTTCTTTTCGGCCTATTACCACAAGCTGACCGAGGGGGGTGGCATCCACTCGCCCGAGGTGTGTTTGCCCGTGGGTGGATGGGAGATGTTCGATCTTCGAGCCGTCCCCCTTGATCTGCAGGCCGAGACTGGCGTGCCCGCGTTCGAGGTGAACCGTGCGATCATCCAAAAAGGGTTGGAGCGTCAGATCGTCTATTACTGGTTCGAATTGAACGGCACCCGCCTGACCAACGACTTCCATGTGAAGCTGGTCAATATTTGGCAGTCGCTGACCATCGACCGGACCTCGGGCGCGCTGGTGCGCTATACCACACCGGTCATGCCGGGCGAGACGATCGAGCAGGCCGATGCGCGGGTGCGCGATCTGATGATCGAAACCTTCCCGACCTTGCCCCGCTTCCTGCCACCCGCCCCCGCGGACTAGGCGCACGCGGATCTTGAACGCAAAAGGGCGGCCCTAAGGGTCGCCCTTTTTGCTTTTCTGTGGTCCTTGCCCCTGCTTCAGGCACCGGTGCCCAAGCGTGCCAGGTCGAACGTCTCCATATCGCGCAGCAGTCGCAGAACACCTTGGACTTGATGGGCCACGGTAGCCGCACCTTTCGCAGCCGTGGCCTTGTCCGCCTCGCCCACGGTGCCTGATGGGTTCAAATCGGAAGCGATCCAGCCAAACGAAGTAGGACCGGTGGGCCGCAAATGGGCAAAGTTGTCCATGTTCTGCGCGATGGAGCGGAAGCTCTCGGCCTTGGACATCTCCACCAGGTCTGGCCGGAAATGCAACATCAGCGAGGTTTCCACATCACCCCCATGGATGCCGAACTGCCGTTCGATGTCCGAGTAAAGCCCCTCTGGGTGTCCGAAAGCCCCCCATTGCGTTTTGACCGCCAGCATCCCCGCTTGCACCCGCAACTCACGCGCGACAATGCCGATGATGTCCAGATTTCCCCCATGGGAATTGGTGATCAGCAGCTTTTTCACGCCGGCCCTGGCCACGGACAGGCCAATTTCGGTCCAAGCGCGGATCACCACATCTGCAGGCAAGGTCAGGGTGCCCGGCGCGTGCAGGTGCTCGTTGGATTTGCCGACCTGTTGGATGGGAAGAACCCGCACATCCAGATCTTCGGGGCAGGCTGTGCTAAGCGCGCCCAACAAACCTGCGTTGATATAGCTGTCCACGCCCACGGGCAGGTGGGGGCCGTGCTGTTCCACTGCTGCGGTGGGCAGGATCGCGATGGTTTTCGCAGGGTCCACGTCAGCAAACGTGGTCGTGCCAAACTCCATCCAATCGCGACAGGGCATCAGTGCAGTTTCCTATTCTTCGGTCCATAGGTGGCGTTCAGCCGCTCCGCCAGATACTCAGCGGCGGTGACCGGGCCATAGCGCGCAGCGCCTGTGCCCGGCAGCGCCTCGATCATCGCATCCGGGTTCGGGTCCAAGAAGAAGGCGATGGACATCCGCGCGCGTGGCGGCGGCAATACGCGGTGCGGGGTCGACACATAGGTGTCGTTCGACCACCGCATCAAGCAATCACCGATGTTCACGACAAAGGCCCCATCCACATGGGGCACATCAATCCAATCGCCCGCCTTGGTGCGCACCTGCAGCCCTGGCACGCCGTCGGTCATCAAGAGCGTGAGCGAGCCATAGTCCGTATGCGCCCCCGCCCCGGTTTGCGTGGCCTCCGCCGTGTCGCCAGGATAGCTGAGCAAGCGCAAGGTCGCCATGGGTGCGTCCAAATGGGGGGCAAACCAATGCTCTGGCAGGCCAAGGTCCAGCGCCAGCGGGCGGTGCAACGTGACCCCCAAGGCCCAAACCGCATCGAAATAGTCCAGCAGCGTTTCGCGAAACCCGTCCACATCCGGCCAAGCGTTGACGCCGCGAAACGGCTCGCCGCGCTGAATGCGGGGGTCTTCGGGTGACAGATCCAGGCCGATGTTGAAAGCCTCTTTGCGATCCGACAGGGCAGAGGTTTCATCCAACCGTTCGGTCCCCAAAGCGGCATAGCCTCGGTTGTTGCCGATCTTAGCAATGGCCAGCGCGTTCTTGTCGGCATCCGGTTGGTCGAAAAACGCTTTGCCCTTGGCGAACACATCGTCGATCAACGATGTGGGCACCCCATGCCCTTTGAGCAAGAAGAACCCGGTGTCTCGGCAGGTACGCCCCAACGTCGCGGCGAAGCCCGCACGGTCTTGCGCGAACTCCTCCAACGACAGAACGGGTATCATGCACGCTCTCCCGACTGGGGGCGCACCAGGCGGTCCATGGCCCGCGCTACCTTGCGCAGGTGCCGCTCTCGTGTGGCTGGGGTGCTGTCATCCATATCGTAATGCATGGCAAAGCTAAGCCTGACTTTGGGCGCGCATAACAAGCGCACCCCCCGCATCAGGGTGCGCCGACCCGGCGCCCCGATAAAGGCGGTCAGCCACCGCGAGGCACCGCCGGTGGTAAAGACACCAAGTCGTGTGATGTTATGCAGGGCAGGCCGGATATCCTCGCCCTGGGGCATGTGAAAGGCGACACCCGGCACCAGCACCCGGTCCAACCACCCTTTGAGCATCGCAGGCATGCCATACCACCATGTGGGGTAGACGAATATCATTGTATCGGCCCAGCGCACGGTCTCCACATGGGCCTCGACGCCTTCGCAATTGCGGCTCTCATCCTCGTAGGCGCGCCAGGCGCCTTGCGTCAGCACAGGCTGAAAATCCAGATCATACAGGTCAAGAACCCGGGTCTCGGCCCCTGCACTTTGAAGTTTCGCGCACACCGTTTGCTTGACCGCGGCGGTAAAGCTTTCCGGGTCAGGGTGACAGTAAATCACAACCGCTTTCATCAGAACTGCTCCATCGCGGTGCGCACGCGGGCGAGATAGCCCGTTCGTCGACCGTCCGACGCGGTATTCATATCATAAAGCGCGTGGTAGGTGCAGGATGCACCGGGATGCAGGCAAGCTTTCAGGGCACGTGTGACCACTTTGCGCGGGGGATCACCCGCAGCAAAGGCGCGCACACGGGTTGCCCCGTAGGTGGTGACCGCTGCCAAACGGTGCACATGGGTGAGGTTTGCCTGCAGCGTGCCGTCGACCAGCTCAAAAGACACGCCCGGCAGGAACACCCTGTCGAAAAAGCCCTTGAGCATCGCGGGATAGCCAAAGTTCCAAACGGGAAACACCAGGACCAAGGCCGTGGCCTCGCGCACCCGATCCACATAGCCCGCGACGGGGGCGATGTTGTCGGGGGTGGTGTGATAGCCCACACGCTCGACCTCGCTCATCACCGGATTAAAGCACTCGGCGTAGAGGTCACAGCCATCCACTTCCCAGCCACCGGCCCTCAGGCCTTCACACGTGGCATGAAACAGGGCCGCGTTAAAGCTGGTGGGCACCGGATGGGCGTGCAGGACAAGGACACGTCTCATTCGGCTGCCAGGATGCCGGGATAGCTGTACATCCGATCATAGGACCAGTTCGGATCGTCCCAGGTGATCATCTTGCCCGGGTTCAGCAAGCCCTTTGGGTCCGCCTCGCGCTTGAAATCAAGCTGCGTGGTGTCCACGGCCTGTCGTCCGCCTTCCTCCAGCGTATAGCGGTGCGGGTTGAAGATCATGCATCCCAAATCCTCGTGAATGCGCACGATCTCGTCCAAACGCTCCTCGGTGGTGAAGCGCACAATGGGCAGCCCCGCGAAATGAACCTTGCCGCCTGAACGCAGCGCCTCCAAGTGCTGGGGCACCTCCTCGCCGAAGATGCGCCGGATCTCAGCGATCTTTTCCAGATGATCAGGATAGCCATAGCGCACCTGTAGATAGGTGATCGTGGGGTCCACCTTCAGCCCGCGCAAGGTCGTGTGGTTCCAAGTGTACTCAAACACCCGGCCCGGTCCCCGCTCCCAATCGCAATTGTCCGAGCGATACAGGATTTCAGCTTGCCCCACACGGGCGGTGAACGTCTCGAACGCGTCCATCGAATGGGGGGCGACCATCAGGGCCACCACGTGCTGGCCTGGTTTGATGTGGCCCTTGAGCCGTTGGAAGTAATCTTGCGGGATTGGGGCCTCGATGGGCGTGGCGAGCTTGAGCAGAATGCCGTCCTGGTTGGCCAGATCGTCCGCGTATTTCGCCGCATCCATAAAGTCGTCGAAGGTGACGAACATCTCCACCCAGTCATAGGCGGGCGCAAGGGGCATTTCCAATTCGGTGATGATGCCATTGGTGCCGTAAGCGTGCGAGACGCGGGCAAGCTCCTCGCCTCGAAACTCCAGCACGCGCGGCTCTTCTTCCATGGTGACCACACGCAGGCGGATGATGTTGCCCAGATCGCGCAAGGACCCCCAGGTGATCGACCCGATCCCGCCAGAGCCGCCCGCGATGAACCCGCCTATGGTGGCTGTGGCCCAGGTGGACGAGAACATACGGATCTCTTGCCCTGAATGGGTGATGCACTGGCTGTCGAGGTCCTTGATCAAGCAGCCCGGTTCCACGACCACCCGACCCGGGTGGATTTCTTTGACGGCCGCCATGTTCTTCATATGCAGGATGCAGCCGCCTGCCAGTGGCATGGCCTGGCCGTAATTGCCCGTGCCCGCCCCGCGCGTGGTGACCGGCACGTCATGGGCATAACAGGTGCGCAGAACCTCGATCACCTCAGCCTCGGAACGGGGTGCCACAACGAAATCACCTACGAGATGGTCCATCCGCGCCTTCAACACGGGCGAGTACCAAAAGAAATCCCGGCTTTTGGATTTCAGCGAGGCGGGGTTTTCGTCGATCTCCATATGGCTCAGCGCGGCCTTGGCTGCTGCGACATTGGGCTTCATGGGTGTGCCTCCATCAAAGGGTCCAGCTCCGCATAGGCTGGCAAAGTTCGGTCGATCTGTTGGCCGGCGCGCACCACGATGCGGTCCGCCTGCGGGCGGGCGTAAAGCTCGTTCAGGGTGCGGGCGTTGACCAGGATGAAATCCGCAGGTGCCCCTGGCGCGAGGCTTGGGGTGGCAAACCCGCAGGCACGCGCGGGGTTCGCAGCAAAAGCCGTGGCCCAAGGGTGGCTGACATGGTCCAGATGGGCGATGCGGGTTGCCTCGCGCATCACCTCGATCATATCGAGATCGCCGTAAGCATAGAACGGGTCGCGGGTGTTGTCGGAGGCAAACGAAACATTGATGCCGCGCGCGGCCATCTCGTGCACCAGGGTAACCCCACGCCAGCGTGGTGTGTGCGGGCTATGGCGGTCTTGCAGGTAAAGGTTGCACAGGGGCAGGCTGACGATGTTCAGGTCTGCCTTGGCGACCACATCCATGGTCTCATCCGCCTCTGCCTCCGCCTGCTGGGCGAGCGAGCAGCAATGGCCCACCACCACCTTGCCCTCGAACCTGTGGCGCAGCTTGGCCTCGGCAATCGCACGCAGGCAGGCAGAGGCGGGGTCCTCCGTCTCGTCCGCATGAAAATCAACGTCCAGGCCATGCTGGTCTGCGAGTTTAAAGATGATGTCCAGCTTGGCCGCGAGGTCCGGCACAGGATAGGCGACCGCCCCCAGAACGCCCCCGCTGTCCGCCACCAATTGGGCGGTGGCCGCATAGGTATCTTTGTTCACATGATCGATCCCCACCAGACAGGCCGCTTGCAGGTCTATCTTGCCGGCCCAGTCCGCCCTGAGTTCGCGAAACACGGGGAATGAGATCTCGGCCTGGGGCGGGATACTGTCGAGATGGGTGCGAATGGCCCGCGTGCCATGGGCATAGGCGCAGCGCAGCGCAAACGCCATGCGTGTGCGCACATCCTCGGCGCTCCACCGGGCGGCGCGGTCCTCGCTGACAGTGCTCAGCGCGCCCATAAACGTGCCATCCGGGTTGGGCGAGCGGCCCCAGATATGCCCTTTGTCGAGATGGGTGTGCATATCCACAAAGGCGGGCAACACCATTCGCCCACCCATATCCAACGCAGGACCGCCGCTCGCTTGGGCGATTGTGTCACCGTTTACAGACAGCTTAGCGCCCTGCTGCAAGGTGCCATCAGGCGCCAGCACCGTGACATTGCTCAGCGTGAACGCCTCGCGCGGGAGGGTAGAGAAATCCATCAACCGTCCCGCTTAAGTGCGCTCTCGTGCCATTTGCGCAAAAGCAGATGGGAGATCAGCGAGGTACAGGCGAAAATCACGATGCCCAGGACCGAGATCAAGATCAAAGCCGCATAGAGCCGCCCAAAATTAAACCGGTAAGACGCCTCGAGAAGGGTAGAGGCAAGGCCAAGCCCGGTGCCCGCGCGCCCGATCACAAACTCCGCCACCACGGCCCCGATCAGCGCAAGCCCTCCCGCGATGCGCAATCCACCCAAAAAGTAGGGCAGCGCAGCAGGGCCTTGCAGATAGCGCAGCTTTTGCAAGCGGCTGGCGCCGTAGATAGTAAACAGGTCGCGCAGATTGTGGTCGGCAGATTTCAGGCCCGTGGTCGTGTTGGACAGAATGGGAAAGAACGCCACGATCCAAGCGCACAGCAGTGCTGCTTGAAACGCGCTGTCGAGATAGATCTGCAGCAAAGGCGCAATGGCGATGACCGGGGTCACCTGCAGGATGATGGCGTAGGGAAAGAACGACATCTCTGCCCATTTTGATTGGGTAAACAGCACTGCGAGCGCAACCCCGCCCACCACGGCCATAAAGAGCGCGATCAGCGTCAGCCGCGTGGTGATCAGGGTGGCCGGGGCCAAGATCTCTGCCCAGTCCGCAAGCAGGGTCTGGAACACCAAAACCGGGCCCGGCAGGATGTAATGTGGCACGTCGTTGAGGGTCACATAAAGATGCCAGGACAGGATCGAGAGGACCATAACCACCACCGGAAGCGTCCACTTGCCCCATTTCTCGACCTGGGCGCGGCGGGCGCGCCTCGTCTCCTCGGCATCGGCGACGGACGGGGCTTGGCTGTCGATGGCGGTCATGCGGCCTCTCCCATGGCTTGGGTCAGGGCGTCCGATGCGGTGCGCGCATGGGCCGCGAATGCAGCGGAGGTTCGGAAGGACTCGGCCCTCGGATAGGGCTCGTCCACCTCCAACTCTTGGATCACCCGGCCCGGCCGGGCCGCCATGACCACGATGCGGTCGCTTAAAAACACGCTTTCAAAGACCGAGTGGGTGACAAAAATGACGGTGCAGCCCAGCTTGTCCTTCATGGTCAAAAGGTCGTTGTTCAGCTTAAACCGGGTGATTTCATCGAGCGCTGCAAAGGGCTCGTCCATCAAGATCAGCTTGGGCCGGGTCACCATGGCCCGCGCGATGGACACACGCATCTTCATGCCGCCCGAAAGCTCTCGCGGGTAGGATTTTTGGAACCCATCCAGGCCCACCAGGCGCAGGACTTCTTGAATATCGTCGCGCACCGAAAGCTTAGAGATGCCCTTGAGGCGCATGGGCAGGTAGACATTGTCCTCTACCGTTGCCCAGGGCATCAGCGTCGGCTCTTGAAACACAATGCCCAGGTCGTCATTGCCCGTCTCCGCCCAATGGAGCCGCCCGGTTGTCGGCTGGCTCAGGCCCTCAAAGACATGACATTGCATGTGCGCCAGGGGGATTTCATC
>JBCBNR010000002.1:0-24723 GCA_039821665.1 Pseudomonadota bacterium | reverse complement strand
CCCCATGCGCAGGCGATCAAAGCGGTGCGCGAGGGGCAGTGGTTTTCAGAAGAACTTTACGCCCGCTTCGAAGTGACCGGACAGACCGGGCGTTGGAGCGGCACCAAGGGCCTGGATGGTCTGACACAAGTGGAGGTCACCCCATGACCCAACCTTTCCCGTTTTCGGCCATTGTCGGCCAAGAAGAAATGAAACGTGCCATGGTGCTGACGGCCGTGGATCCAACCATCGGCGGCGTTCTGGTGTTTGGCGACCGGGGCACCGGGAAGTCAACGGCGGTGCGGGCCCTTGCCTCGCTGTTGCCCTCGATCGAAACGGTGGAGGGGTGCGCCTATAACTGCGCGCCGGGCGCAAACCCTTGCCCCATGTGTGAGGCGCGCGAGACGCGCAAAACCGTCACGCGCCCCACGCCGGTGATTGACCTGCCCCTCGGGGCAACCGAGGATCGCGTCTGCGGCGCGCTTGATCTGGAAAAGGCGCTGACCTTGGGTCAAAAGAGCTTCGAACCTGGCCTGCTGGCGCGCGCGCACCGGGGCTATCTTTACATCGACGAGGTGAACCTTTTGGAAGATCACATCGTCGATCTGCTGCTCGACGTCGCTGCATCGGGTGAAAACGTGGTGGAGCGTGAGGGGCTGTCTGTACGGCACCCCGCCCGCTTTGTGCTGGTAGGCTCTGGCAACCCGGAAGAAGGGGAACTGCGCCCGCAGCTTTTGGACCGGTTCGGATTGTCGGTCGAGGTTGCCTCGCCCGACACGCTGGAGGATCGCATCGAAGTGATCAAACGCCGGGACGCCTATGAGACCGCGCGCGAGACGTTTTTGCCCAAATGGCAGCGCAAGGATGCCGCCTTGCGCAAGGATATCCTGGCCGCCCGCGCACGTCTGGGCGACGTGGCCACGCCCGATGCGATGTTGGCCGATTGCGCGCAGTTGTGCCTGACACTCGGATCGGACGGCTTGCGCGGCGAATTGACCTTGCTGCGCGCAGCGCGCGCACTGGCGGCATTCGAGGGCAAAGACGCTATTGACCGCTCGCATCTGAGGCGTATTGCGCCAAGCGCCCTGCGCCACCGCCTGCGTCGGGACCCTCTGGACGAAGCCGGCTCCACCGCGCGGGTCGGGCGCATCGTTGACGAGGTTTTGACCGCATGAGCGGCGCGGCGAGCGCCTGGTCGCTCGCGGTCGCGGCGTTGCGGCTGTGGTCGGTGGATCCCAGCGGCCTGGGCGGTTTGGTCGTGCGTGCGCGCCATGGCCCCGTCCGCGAGGCCTATATGGCGCTTGCACGCGCCTGGTGCCCGCGACCTTGGACTGACATCACACCGGATGTGCCCGACGGCACGCTGTTTGGCGGGATAGATCTGGGGGCGACCCTTGCCGCTGGGCGACCGGTCCACTCCATGGGGCTGTTGAACGAACGCAATCGCATGATCTCGCTGACCGGGGCCGAGCGGATGCGCCCAGCACTTGCTGCACGCCTCGCCCTTGGTTTGGATGCCCACCGGGGCCATGGAATGCTGGCCTGGGACGAGGGCAGCGAGGAGGATGCGGCCCCTCCTCAGGCGCTGACCGCGCGACTGGCCTTTCATGTGGACCTCAGGGATGTGCGCTGGACCGACACCCTAGAGACAGGGGCGCCAGAGGACGCGCCGCCCCCCGCAGCGGCACCCTTGCCCGTCTCCGACCAAAGTGACGAGATCGCCCGGATCATGACGATAGCTGCCGGGTTTGGTGTGGACGATCCGCGCGCGGCCTTGTTCTGCCTGTCAGCGGCGCGCGCCCATGCGCGCCTGGCCCATCGATCCCACATCGCTGAGGAGGACTTGGCGCAGGCGGCCACATTGGTGTTGTTGCCCCGCGCCACCCGCGTGCCGAACTTGGACACGTCCCAAGATCCCCCGCCGCCGCCTCCACCTTCGACCCCGGATGGGGAAACAGAAGATCAGCACGACGCTCTAGAGAGCCAGTCCCAAAGCCCACCACTGGATCTGACGTTGGAGGCGATTGCCGCCCGCGTGCCAGAAAACCTGCTGGATCAGTTGCGCGCGCAGGCGGCCAGGGCGCGTTTGCCACAGGCCCCCAGCGGGGGTGGCCAAGGCCAGCGCCAGCAAGGCAACCGACGCGGGCGTCCCCTGCCCCCCCGTCCCGGGCGTCCCGATGGACGGGCACGGGTGGACTTGGTCGCCACCCTACGGGCCGCCGCCCCTTGGCAACGCCTGCGTCGTAGAAGCCTGCCCGAAGGTCAGGACGCGCGCGGTGTGCTGGTCCGCGCCACTGACCTGCGGTTGCGCCGGGTGGAGACACGCTCGGACAGGGTTCTGATCTTTTCGGTCGATGCTTCAGGCTCCACCGCGCTCAGCCGCTTGGCCGAGGCGAAAGGGGCGATTGAACTGCTGCTCGCCCAAGCCTATGCACGGCGAGATCATGTGGCCTTGATCGCCTTTCGCGGGCAGCGCGCCGAGGTGTTGCTGCCGCCCACCCGCAGCTTGGTCCAGGCCAAACGTCGCTTGGCATCGCTGCCCGGCGGGGGCGGCACGCCCCTTGCAGACGGTCTGCGCTCGGCCTTTGAGTTGGCGCGCCAGACCTGGGGGCGTGGCATGACACCCAGCCTTGCGGTGCTGACCGATGGTAAGGCCAACATCGCCCTGGATGGTGGCGCAGATCGGGTGCGCGCCCAAGGGGATGTGGAAGCCTGGGCGACGGCCATCCGAACCCAAGCCATCCCTGCGATTGTGATCGACACCGCCAACCGCCCCCAAGCCCGCGCCCGGGCGCTGAGCGACGCCATTGGCGGCACGTATCTGCCGCTGCCACGCGCCGACGCCTCTCGCCTCTCCAGCGCCATTGGCACGGTGTTGGAGCCCCGCTGATGGACTGGTCAAAGCATGGGGCGAACTGGCCCCACGGTCAGCACTCACGCTTTGTGAACAGCCGCCCCCATCGCTGGCATTTGCAGGACATGGGCACGGGGCCGGTGATGCTGTTGCTTCATGGTGCGGGCGGGGCGACCCATTCTTTTCGGGGAATGATGCCGCTTTTGGCGCAAACCCACCGCGTGATCGCGGTGGATCTGCCAGGCCACGGATTTACGGATATGTCCAGGCGTGGCCGCTCTGGGCTGCGCCCTATGGCTGACGATCTGCGTGCGCTCCTTGCGTCACAAAACCTAAGCCCACAGGTGCTGGTGGGACACTCGGCAGGGGCGGCGATTGCCTTGCGCCTCGCACTCGATTTGCCCACCCCCCCGCGCGCGGTTGTCTCGATCAACGGCGCGCTTCGGCGCTTTCCCGGGGTGGCAAGCTGGCTGTTTCCGCTGATGGCCAAGATGCTGGCACTGAACCCGCTGACGGCGTTTGCGTTTTCGCGCACCGCAAGCTCGCGCCAAAGCGTGCGCAACCTGTTGGAGGGCACCGGCAGCCGCGTCGATGACGAGGGGTTGGACCTTTACACCAGCCTGATCGGGGATCGCGCCCATGTGGATGGGGCGCTGTCGATGATGGCCCAGTGGGAGTTGGAGGAGGTGCTGCCCGACCTGGACAAGCTCCCCTGTCCGGTGCTGTTTCTTGCGGGTGGCAAGGACCGGGCTGTCCCGGCAGAAACCTCCGCCGCGCTGAGCCGCCGCCTGCGCAACACCACCCTTGTACGCTGGGACGCTGAAGGGCACCTGATGCACGAAGAACACCCAAAGCGCACCGTGGACGCGATCACCGCGTTCTTGGGGCAGTCGGACGAGATGCGGCAAGAGGCGCGGTCGTCCTAGCGCAGGCTTGCCCTATCTCGCGTGTCATGAAGATGCGCCGCAAATCCGACCTTCCCGAAAAGATCTGTGCCCAGTGCCAGCGCCCGTTTGCGTGGCGCAAGAAATGGGCCCGGGTGTGGGAGGAGGTGCGCTACTGCTCCGAGCGGTGCAAACGTGACGCGAAGGCCCGCACATGACCCAACTGCCTCTGTTTGATGACCCCAATCCGCTGGAAACAGTTCCGTTTTCGCCAACACGCACCGCAGGCCTCGCGCGGCTTGATCATTTCGCACCGCGCATGGGCAAAACCTATAGCTCGCAACGCAACTATGATTTCGGGCCCGCACAGCGCGGCAATGTCTCGGCCCTATCGCCCTGGATCCGCCACCGTCTGGTGACAGAGCGCGAGGTTTTGGCCGCAACACTTGCGCGTCATGCACCGTCTAGCGCAGAGAAGTTCATACAAGAGGTGTTCTGGCGCGCCTATTTCAACGGCTGGTTGGAGCATCGGCCCAGCATCTGGACCAGCTACTGCACCGAGCGCGATCACCATATGCGCATGTTGGACAAGGATGGCGACCTGCGCGCACGGCTGACGTGCGCAGAAGCGGGCGAGACAGGCATCGATGGTTTCGACGCCTGGGCCCAAGAGCTTGTGGGCACCGGCTATCTGCACAATCACGCGCGCATGTGGTTCGCCTCGATCTGGATTTTCACGCTCAAACTGCCCTGGCAGCTTGGGGCGGATTTCTTTCTGCGCCATTTGCTGGACGGCGATCCGGCGTCCAACACGCTAAGTTGGCGTTGGGTGGCGGGGCTGCACACGGTGGGCAAGAACTATGCCGCGCGCACCGCCAACATCGCGAAATATACGGGCGAGCGGTTTCGCCCGACCCATCAACTGGAAAGCGCGCCGGTCCCGTTGGACGGCCCGCCCCATCCCCAGCCCGTGCCACCGTCCGGGGGCGATCCGTTGCCAAACGCCCCATTTGTTGTGCTGGTGACGGAAGACGAGTGTGCCCCGCTGGATCTGCTGAGCGACACCGGGCACGTGGCGGCTGTTTTGGGGCTGACTTGCACGAAAGACCGGTCCCCCCGTGCGGTGGGGGATCTTGCGGATGCGTTTGCTGCGGGGGCGGTGGCCGATGGGTGCGCGCGGGTGGTGGCGCAAACTGGTGTATCCCATCTGACCGCTGATCAAGAGGATTGGACAGCCGCTTTGTGCCATGCAGCGGAACAGGCTGGCGTTGGCGCCATTGTGACCGGCTATGCCCCAACCGGGCCTGTGGCCCAGCGCTTGGCGCAGGCAAAGTCAGCACTTGGGGAACGCGGTCTAAGCCTGCACCAAGTTCAGCGAGACTATGACGCCCAAGCTTGGCCCCACTGCACAAAAGGGTTTTTCAAGCTGAAACAGAAAATCCCCCAGCTTCTCAAAGCGCTAGCGCTTTAGCGAGGTCATTTTTCAGAGTTTGAGGGGCTTTTGGCCGCCGATCCTCCCCATTTTGCATTGGGGCTTGCGGTGTAACGACATTATTGTGACACTTTTATAACATCTCTTTAACGGGTGATGCGTAGGAAAGCTGTCATGGGTTGGATTGTTACGCGAAATTTTGTGCTGCTCGTTGCAATGATGCTGGGCCTGGGTCAGGCCCATGCAGGGGCCTTGCCTGAGCAAGAGCGGTCCCCGTGCCCAGAATACGAAAACCTTGTGCTTTATGTCAGCCACACCACCGGCTGGCCGATCGGCGATGTGTGTCCGAAGATGATCTTCACATCCTCACACCCGCTGGCCATCGGTGTGAACCTCGGCCGCCCAATGGAAATGGAAACCGGTGCCACCTTTTATCCCGCCTCGGGCGCGATAAAACTGTCGGTGCAAACGGATTTAAATAACGTGGTCGGCATGGCCCTGTTGGTCCATCAGATCGTCCATGCGTTCCAGTACGACCTGGGTTTGGATCGGGGAACCCCCTGCACCCTGGCGCTGGAGAAAGAGGCCTACCGCGTCCAATCCCAGTTCCTGGCAGATAACGGGTATGAGGAGGAGGCGCGGCTGGTTGCCCGTATGGCCGAATATCGATCCATGTGCCCGCAAAACTGGTTGGCCCGCGACTAATCCAGCCTTTGTGCCCACTTCTCGCGGGGTGACGTTCGGGCTTTGCGGCGCTGCATGGCGCGGAACCATCGAAAGCAGATCAAAGGCCCCGGTACCGCCGGTTCACCAACTCCCCCAAACATCGGAGTTAGGGCGTGACCCCCGTGCGGATCACGCCAAACGCTAAGAGCGTTAGATGTCCAGGTTTTCCACGCTAAGCGCGTTTTCCTGGATGAAGGCGCGCCGGGGCTCGACCACATCCCCCATCAGCTTGGAGAACACCTCGTCGGCCTCCGAGCTTTGCTCCACCCGCACCTGCAGTAAGGTGCGGGCCTCCGGGTCTAGGGTCGTTTCCCACAACTGATCGGGGTTCATCTCGCCCAACCCTTTATAGCGCTGAAGGCTCAGGCCCTTCTCGCCTTCCTCCAGCACCGCATTGAGCAGGTCGATCGGGCCGTGAACCTGGACGGACTTTTCCTTGCGCTGCAACCGGGCGGTCCCCCGATACACCTCTTGCAAGGGCTTGGTCATGCCACCCAGCTTGCGCGCCTCGCCAGAGCGCAGCACCCCACCATCAAGCGTGCGCACCTCTTCCACACCGCGCAGCTCTCGGCTCAGGCGCAGCCCGTGGTCTTGGGTCGGTCGGCCCTGCCAGCCACGCTCATACTCCAACGCGACCCGGTCCAGCCGCGCGGCGACCGCATCCGCCACAACTTGCAAATCCTGCTCCAACGCAGCGGGCACCAGGGCGCCTGCAATCGTGGCCTGTTCAAGGATAAAGCGAGGGTAGTGGGTGGGAAACGCCGCCAGGATCGTGCGGGTGGACCGCGCCTCCTCCACCACCCGACGCAGATCCGCACCAGACAGCACATCGCCGGCCTCCAAATGCAGCGAGGCACCCTCCAACCCCATATCGATGAGATAGTTCTCCAACGCCGCTTGGTCTTTAAGATAGACCTCAGAGCGCCCGCGGGAGACCTTAAACAGGGGTGGCTGGGCGATATAAAGATACCCACCCTCGATCAATTCAGGCATCTGGCGGTAAAAGAAGGTCAACAACAACGTGCGGATATGGGCCCCATCCACATCCGCATCGGTCATGATGATGATCTTGTGATAGCGCAGTTTTTCCAAATCGAACTCGTCCCGGCCGATGCCCGTGCCAAGGGCTGTGATCAACGTGCCGATTTCGTTCGAGCTGAGCATCCGGTCGAACCGCGCCCGCTCCACATTCAAGATTTTCCCGCGCAAGGGCAGCACCGCTTGGTTGTGGCGCGAACGACCCTGCTTGGCCGAGCCCCCGGCGCTGTCGCCCTCCACCAGGAAAACCTCGGACTTGGCCGGATCTTTCTCCTGACAATCGGCGAGCTTACCGGGCAAGGACGCGACCGACATCGCCGATTTGCGGGTCATCTCGCGGGCCTTGCGGGCCGCTTCGCGCGCCAACGCGGCCTCGACGATTTTTTGCACCACGTGGCGCGCCTCGGCTGGGTTTTCCTCAAACCACTCCGCCAACTTTTCGTTCATCAAGCTTTCAACAGCGGGGCGCACTTCCGAGCTGACCAATTTGTCCTTGGTTTGGGACGAAAACTTCGGATCCGGCACCTTTACCGACAACACACATGTCAGCCCCTCGCGCGCATCATCGCCCGACAGGTTGACCTTTTCCTTTTTGGCAAGCCCGCTGGACGCCGCATAGGCATTGATCGTGCGCGTGAGCGCCCCACGAAAGCCCGCAAGATGCGTGCCGCCATCGCGCTGGGGAATGTTGTTTGTGAACGGCAGTACCGTCTCGTGATAGCTGTCGTTCCACCACATCGCGACCTCGACCCCGATGTCATCGCGGGTGCCTTCCACAAAGATAGGCTCGGGCAGCAGCGGCGTTTTGGAGCGGTCGAGATGCTGAACAAACGCCTTCACCCCACCTTCGTAAACCAGTTCCACCTCCAACGCCTCCGCCGGGCGCTCATCGCGCAGGGTGATCCGAACGCCGGAATTCAGAAAGGCCAGTTCGCGCAACCGGTGTTCAAGGGTTTTGAACGAATAGTCCAAGTTCGAAAACGTATCGAGCGAAGCGAGAAAGCGCACCCGCGTGCCCTGCTTGCCCTGGGCCTCCCCCACAACCTCCAAATGGCGCGTGGTCTCGCCCACTTCAAAACGCGCGATGTGTTCTTTGCCATTGCGCCAAACCGTCAGTTCCAACCAGTCGCTCAGCGCGTTGACCACCGACACGCCCACCCCGTGCAAACCGCCCGACACCTTATAGGAATTGCTGTCAAACTTCCCACCCGCATGAAGCTGGGTCATGATCACCTCGGCGGCCGAGACCCCTTCTTCCTCATGCACATCCACAGGGATACCGCGCCCATTGTCACTGACCGAGACGGAGCTATCAGCATGAATGGTCACGCTCACCGTGTCCGCATGCCCCGCCAGCGCCTCGTCAATGCCGTTGTCGACGACCTCATACACCATGTGGTGCAACCCCGAGCCATCATCGGTGTCCCCGATATACATACCGGGACGCTTGCGCACTGCCTCCAAGCCCTTAAGAACTTTGATGGAATCCGCGCCATAGTCGTTCTGGTTCTGCTCGGCATCCGCCATGGGTCTATCCCCTTATTGATTGTGGTAAATCATAGCGAATTGCGCGGCGATTGTCACGGGCTGGCGGGCAATTTCCCCCTCTGGTTTCCATATGATTATCAGCGCCTTAGCAGCCCTCCTTTGGTTTTCTTCCACAGGCTTTTTAGACAAGCGCATAAGCGTCAAAAAACCAGGATCGCCACGCCCACCAAAACCAGGGCCAACCCGGCCCCAAAATTGACCCGGCGCACCGCTGTGGGGCTGGTCAGAAAGCTGCGCGTAACCGAAAACAGCCCCGCCCAGATAAGGTTGCCTAAGAACGGCACAAGGCCCGAGACCCCGCAGATCAGGGCAATGTCCCAGCCGCTGAGGGTGGTGACGTCAAAGAAATTCGGCAACACACCTAGATAGAACAGGATCGCCTTGGGATTGCCGATGATCACCCCAAGACCCGCCATAAACCCTGCCAGATCCCCGGGGCGCGACAGGCTTGCATCCGCGTCCAGCGCAGCACTGGCGCCGCGGATCAACCCCCAGCCCATCCACATCAACAGCGCTGCCCCAAAAAGCCGCAGCAGGATCAGAAAGTCCGCGTAGAGACCAATCAAAACGCCCACGCCGAAAATCGCGGCCAGCGGCCACAGCATATCGCCCACCACCACGCCGAAAGACAGCGGCACGGCGGCGCGCACCCCTCCCGTCACCGCACGGGCCACAAGAGCCACGATCACGGGGCCTGGGGTCAGCACCAAAATGGCCAAAGCGCCTGCGTATTGCGCCAACGCCCAGCCCTCAATGCTTATCCCCTGCGTCATCGATTTTCCCTAAATACTCCCGCGCGAAGCGCACGCAGCACAGGCCGCACAGCGCTACTGAGGATCTACGCCGCGCACTTGGCTCTCGCCACCCTTTTCGGTGATCTCGAACCACTCCGCCCGGTCCGAAAGGGCGGTGAACAGCTCCGGCCCGGTGCCGGTCATGAAGGCCTGCGCGCCAAGCGCGCAAATCGCATCGAACAGGGCCTCGCGCCGGGCTGCATCCAGATGCGCCCCCACCTCGTCGAGCAACAACACCGGTGGGGTGCCAAGCTCCTGGGCTAGGGCCGTCGCATTGGCCAGGATAAGCGAGACCAGCAGCGCCTTTTGCTCGCCCGTGGAACACAGCCGCGCCTCGATCCCTTTGGCGCTGTAGATCGCCAGAAGGTCCGCCCGGTGCGGCCCCACCAAGGTGCGCCCTGCGGCCAGATCCCGGCGGCGCGCCTCGCCAAGCGCCGTGCGCAGGGCCTCTTCATCAGCGTCCTCAGGCGTCTCGTCACCCGGCAGAATGGCCATCTCTGCTTTCGGGAAAGCGCCCCCCGCTTGGGCCGGCACAAGACGCGACAGGGCGGCCCTTCGGTTCTGGATCACCTCGGCCCCGTTTTGGGCCATCTGCACCTCAAGAGCTGTGTACCAAGCGCCATCTGTGACCCCGTCTTTGAGCAGGCGATTGCGTTCGCGCATGGCTTTGTCATAGGCCAGAACAACATCGCCATGGGCCGGCTCGAAGCTCAGCGCCACCCGGTCCAGAAAGCGGCGGCGCTCGGCAGCACCTTCAACCCATAGCCGGTCCATCACGGGCACCAACCAAACCATGCGCAGCAAACGCCCCAGCGCTGCCTGGGGGGCCGCTTTGCCATCGATCTCCACCGACCGGCGCGCGCCCAGTTCGGCCCGCGTCTCAAGGCTGTGCACCCGACCCTGACCTTGCAACGTGGCGGCCACCCGCCACCCTTGGGCCTCTGGGCTGCGCGCCAGATCTTCTGCCGCCGCCCGGCGCAATCCGCGCCCCGGCGACAGCATCGAAATGGCCTCGAGGATGTTGGTCTTGCCTGCGCCATTGGGGCCAAAGAGGGCAACAGGCGCACCGCTGAGCTGCAAGCGGGCCTGCCGGTGCGAGCGAAACAGCGAAAGATCTAGGGTGGTGAGGATCGTTCGGGCCACCGCCCGCCTCAGACCCTCATGGGCATGACGACATAGACAGCGCTTTCGTCATTGCCTTCGCGCATCAAGGTCGGATCACCTGCCCCGTTGAACATGAAAACCGCATTCTCGCGGTCCACCTGGCTTGCAATCTCCAGCAGGTATTTGGCGTTGAAGCCGATCTCCAACCCCTCGTCGCCATAGGCGACGGCAAGTTCCTCGTCGGCCGCACCCGCGTCGGGGGCATTGACGCTGAGCACCAAACGGTCCTCGTCAAGCGCAAGCTTGACCGCGCGCGACCGCTCGGACGACACGGTCGAGACCCGGTCCACCGCCTGGGCAAACTCGGTGGCATCCACCTCCAAACGTTTGGTGTTGCCGGTGGGAATGACCCGGGTGTAATCCGGAAAAGTCCCATCGATGACCTTGGAGGTCAGCGTCACGTCATGGGTTGCAAAGCGCACCTTCGTCTCGGAGACCGAGACCGCGATTTGCGCATCATCATCGTCGAGCAGTTTGCGCAGCTCGCTGACGGTTTTGCGCGGCACGATCACACCGGGCAGGTCGGCGGCCTCGGCCGGAAGCTCGGCATCAATCCGCGCAAGCCGGTGGCCATCGGTGGCCACGCAACGCAGCACCTGACCGCTTGGGCCCTCGCTTGCATGCATATAGACACCGTTGAGGTAGTACCGCGTCTCTTCGGTCGAGATTGCGAATTTCGCTTTGTCGAACAGCCGACGCAAGGCGGGCGCTTTGATCCCAAAATTGCAGTCATATTCGGCGGTGGCCATCACCGGGAAATCCTCGCGCGGCAAGGTGGCGAGCGAGAAATGAGAGCGCCCCGCTTTCACCTCCAACCGGCCGGTGCTGGGATCGTCGCTCAGCTCGACCAAGGCGCCATCGGGCAGTTTGCGCACGATCTCGTGCAAGGTGTGCGCCCCCACAGTCGTGGCGCCCGCTTGGGACACTTGGGCGCTGGCCTTGTCGACAACTTCAATGTCCAGATCGGTGGCGCGAAAGGCGATCTCGGCCTCGCTTGCTTCGATCAACACGTTCGACAGGATCGGGATGGTGTTCCGGCGCTCCACCACAGATTGTGCCCGGCTCATCGCCTTGAGCAAAGTGTTGCGCTCGATACTAACCTTCATGGCGTTGCCTCATCCACGTCCCGCTGTCCCCTTTATGATGGGGCTTTGACCGTAGCCGCGTTTGTCGCAGGCTCCAAGGGCATTGTTGCGCGAATGCGGGCGGGGTCAAGGGACATTGGTGCAACGGGGGTTTCGGGGCATGGCGCACGGGCAGGTTCCCTGCCCCTTTTTCGCGCAACGCGCGCAAAAGCCCCTGGTGCATGCACCAGGGGTGCGCTTGGGCGGCCCTGGTCGCGCGCGGGCCCTAAGCCTCCAACGCCCGGCGCAGCATTTCCACGTCTTCGTTGATTTGGTTGTCGATCACGCACAGCTCTTCGACCTTGCGAACCGCATGGATCACGGTCGTGTGGTCCCGCCCCCCAAAACGCCGGCCGATCTCGGGCAGTGATTTCGAGGTCAGCGTTTTGGATAGAAACATCGCCACCTGCCTTGGCCGCGCAACCGAACGCGAACGGCGCGGGCTGAGCAGATCAGCCATCCGCAAATTGTAGTGGTCCGCCACTTTGCGCATGATCTCTTCGATGGTGACCTTGCGCTCGGACGCACGCAGCACATCGGATAGGCATTCCTGGGTCATATCCATGTCGATCGGCCGCCCAACAAGCGACGCAAACGCAAAAAGCCGGATCAACGCCCCTTCGAGCACGCGCACATTGGTGCTGATGCGATGGGCCAGAAATTCCAACACCCCATCGTCCAACCGGACATCGGGATTTTGCGCCAGTTGCGTCTCGACCTTGGATTGCAGAATGCCCAGGCGCAGCTCGTAATCCGTGGGGTGTAGATCGACCACCAGCCCCCATTGCAGGCGACTTTTGATCCGGTCTTCCATCCCGTCGATCTCGCCCGGTGCCCGGTCGCCAGAGATCACGATCTGTTTGTTTTGGTCCACCAGCGCGTTGAAAGTGTGAAAGAACTCGTCTTGGGTGCTGTCTTTGCCCGCGATGAATTGCACATCATCCACCATCAACACATCGACCGAGCGAAACAGCTCTTTGAAGCCATGCATGTCCTTGAAACGCAGCGCCTGGACAAAGCGGTACATGAACTGCTCGGCACTGAGATAGAGGACTTTGGCCAGCGGATTGGTCTGGCGGATCTCCCACGCAATCGCGTGCATAAGGTGGGTTTTGCCCAAACCCACCCCACCATAGAGAAAGAGCGGATTGAAGGTGACCTGATCGCCCTCGGCCACCCGGCGGGCCGCCGCATGGGCCAGTTCATTCGGCTTGCCAACCACGAAACTGTCAAACTTGAACCGCACGTCCAAGGGCGAACCTGGAAGCTCGCTTGCGGGTTCCGCCAGTTTGGTCAGGGGAACCGGATCCGAAGGACCAGAGGCCACGCAAAACGCGATGCGGCTGACGCTGACGCCTTCCGCGCTCAGTTGCGTGCGGATGTCTTCGCTGTAGTGGCGCGAGACCCACTCGCCGATAAACGGCGTCGGGGCCGACAAGGACAGGATATCGCCGTCATACTGTTCGAAGACCAGGGGATCGATCCAACTTTGAAACGCGTTTTTGCCAAGGCTGCTTTCGAGTTTGCCGCGTACCGAGTTCCAAGTGGTCTTGTTCATTCTTCTACCTTTTGTCCCAGTCCAAACACGCCCCCCGTCTTTTACGCGGGGTGGCCCTCACAAAAAAAACTTGTCTAGCTTTGTCGCCAGGGCAATCCGCGGGCTTTCCACCCGTTCAACACCCCCCGGTGGGAATGGGTGTTCAAATCGCCCTCGAACCCTTCATCCACGTTTACGCAACGCACCTCGACACCCTGTTCGGCGCAACTGGCTTTCACCAAATGGGCCGCATCTCGCGACCGTGCGCCGGAGCGGCAAATAAAAAACAGTTGCCCTCCGTCCTTGGGCTCCACCGCGCTCAACACGGCCTCTGCAAAGGCCGGGTTGGGCGCCATGGTTGGAAATTGGGCCCACTCGATCAGCACCGTTTCCCGACCCAAAGGGCCGATATCGGGAATGCCGACGAAGCTCCACTCGGCCCGGGTGCGCACATCGATCAGGGCCGCACTTGGATCCGCCTCAAGGCTCTTCCAAGCCTCATCAGGGGTGCAGATATCGATGGCAGGCGCGGACATGGTAGCGAGGTTTCTCCAACGGAAGAGGTATCGATGCCAGCGACCCTAGACGCGGCACCGGGTGCCTTTCAAGTACAAGTCTCGCTTGACTTGAACTTTGCAAAAATCCGTAGATTCGGCGCGAAGAACACCACAAGCAGGACTAAAAAGAGAGAGCGTTGTCGCCAGCACCAGTGGCAATATTGACCTAAGTCAATATTGCAAAGCAACTTCACGAATTATTTTTGAGGCCGTTCCCCGGCTGCGTTTTCACGCGTCTGATGACGCTAGAACAGCCAAAAGATTCGAGCAACGGGATCAGATGGAGAACATGGCAAATCGGTGACGATTGAATGACACGGCCAAGTCTCAGCCCGGATCCGACCACCCACGACTGCGCGCAGGTCAGGTCGGCAGCGCCTGGCTTAGGCCATCGCCTTTACGCGCTGCGCAAGGCGGGACATTTTCCGGCTGGCGGTGTTCTTGTGCAAGATGCCCTTGGTCACGCAGCGCATCAGTTCGGGCTGAGCGTTTTTCAGCGCCTCTTGTGCGACGGTCTGGTCGCCGGCGGTGATCGCCTCTTCCACCTTGCGCACAAAGGTGCGCATGCGGCTGCGGCGGCTGCGGTTCACGTCCGCGCGGCGGTCTGCCTGGCGGGCGCGTTTCTTGGCTTGAGGCGAGTTGGCCATACGAATCCCAAAGTCGTTGTTATCTTGAACGAAGCGCGTCTCTAGCGCTCCGATCTCGGGCTGTCAACGCAAGCGGCGGTTATTTTCCACGAAACTGCGGAGTGCGTTTCTCGACAAAGGCCGCCATCCCCTCTTGCCTGTCTTCTGTGGCAAAAAGGGAGTGGAACACGCGCTTTTCAAACAACACCCCCTCGCTGAGCGGGGTCTCATAGGCGCGGTTCACCGCTTGCTTGGCGGCAGCCACCGCCAGGGTGGACTTCTCCGCGATCCGGTCGGCGGTTTTCACCGCCTCTGGCATCAGTTCTTTAAGGGGAAGCACGCGGCTGACCAGCCCTGCCCTCTCGGCCTCCGCTGCGTCCATCATTCGGCCGGTCAGGTGCATCTCCATCGACTTGGATTTGCCAACCTGATGGGTCAGGCGCTGGGTGCCGCCAATGCCAGCAATCACACCCAAATTGATCTCGGGCTGACCAAACTTGGCGTTGTCCGCGCACAAAATGAAATCGCACATCAAGGCCAATTCACACCCACCGCCCAGAGCGTAGCCTGCCACCGCGGCGATGATCGGCTTTCGGGTGCGCGTGATTTGTGCCACCGGGCCTTCAAAATGGTCATGCAAGAACATGTCCGCAAAAGACTTGTCCTGCATCTCTTTGATATCCGCGCCCGCAGCGAACGCCTTGTCCGAGCCGGTGAGCACGATGGCGCGCACCTTCTCGTTCTCGTCCATGGCCTTCAGCGCCTTGGCCAGTTCGCCCAAAAGTTGAGAGTTCAGCGCATTCAGCGCCTCGGGGCGGTTCAGGCGGATGATGCCTGTATGGTCTTCGACCTCAACAACGAGGGTCTCATAGGCCATGGAGGGGTGCCTTTCGACTCGGTCCAGTCCGTGTTCCTAGCACGGCAGGCGGGTCATGCAAGCTAGCGCTGGCAGCGCGGGCAGTAGAAACTGGAGCGGCCAGACTGCACAATCCGCCGGATCGTGCCGCCACAATCCGGCGTCTGACAGGGCGCGTTTTCCTGGCCATAGGCGCGAAAGGCGTGCTGAAAATAGCCCAGCTCGCCACTGGCTTGGCGGTGGTCGCGCAAGGACGAGCCGCCGGCCTCGATCGCCTCTGCCAGCACGTCGCGAATGGCCGGCACCAGCCGATCCAGGCGCACACGCGACACGGTGCCCGCCCGGCGTTTGGGCGAGATGCCCGCGCGCCACAGCGCCTCACACACATAAATGTTGCCCAATCCCGCCACGATCTTTTGGTCCAGCAGGGCCGCTTTCATGGGCATCAATCGACCGCGCAAACGCTGAGCAAGGTAATCCACATGAAAGCCGTTGCCCAAGGGCTCCGGCCCAAGGGAGGCGAGCAGTTTATGCGCCCCCTCTTGGCCGGTGGCCATCAAGTCCATCGCCCCAAATCGACGCGCATCGTTGAAGGCAATGCGCCCGCCCCCCTCCATGTCGAACACCACGTGGTCGTGGGTTTGAAGGGGCTCTATTTGCTGGAAAAACGCGCCCGGCACCTGACCCGAGATTGTCATGCGTCCCGACATGCCCAGATGGATAAGCAGGGTCTCGCCCCTGTCGAGATCGGCCAAAATGTATTTGGATCGGCGCCTGAGGGCGGTGATCCGAGCGCCGGTCAGCCGCTCGGCCATGCGGGGTGGAAAGGGCCAGCGCAGGTCAGGTCGGCGCACATCGGCGCGCGCAATCACGCGCCCCTCCATCGCGGGCAAAAGCCCCCGGCGCACCGTCTCCACCTCTGGCAGCTCTGGCATCCGGCCCTCTTTCGTGATTGCCCGCGACCATTGCGCCGAATTGTATCTGCTGTCGAGCGGCTTATAACCACGTCCAAGCCAGCGCCTTAAAGGAGCCGCGCATATGACGGACCGCACCACCCATTTTGGCAACCAGACCATCCCCGAGGACGAGAAGGCCGGGAAGGTCCATGGCGTGTTCACATCCGTTGCGTCGAAATACGACGTGATGAACGATGCGATGAGCCTGGGCATCCACCGCCTTTGGAAAGACGCGATGCTGGATTGGCTGGCGCCACGGCCGAACACACATCTTTTGGATGTGGCGGGTGGCACGGGCGACATCGCCTTTCGCTATCTCAAACGCGGACCGGGTGCTCGGGCCACGGTTCTGGACATGACCCAGTCGATGCTGGACGAGGGGCAGCGGAGGGCCGAGGCCAGCGACGTGTCGTCTGATCTGTCCTGGGTCTGCGGCGACGCGATGGCCCTGCCTTTCGAGGCCAACAGCTTTGACGCCTACACAATCTCGTTTGGAATTCGCAACGTCACCCGTATCGAGGAGGCCATTGCCGAGGCTTATCGCGTGCTCAAGCCCGGGGGGCGGTTCCTGGTGCTGGAGTTCAGCCAGATCCCGAACGACCTGATGCAAAAGGTCTATGATCTTTACTCGTTCAACATCATTCCCCCCATGGGTCAGGCGATCACCGGCGACAGGGACAGCTATCAATACCTGGTGGAAAGCATTCGTCGCTTTCCGCCCCAGGACACCTTTGCCGAAATGATCCGGGCCGGTGGGTTCGAACAGGTAAAATATCGCAACCTTTCGATGGGCATCGCGGCCCTGCATTCAGGCTGGAAGCTCTAGACCTTGCGTGGCCCCCACAACATCTGGCGCCTGGTGCAAACCGGGGCCACGTTTGAACGCACAGGTGCGATGCACCTGGTGCTTGAAGCCATGGATGCACCGCCCAGTTTGCGCATCGCTGCGCGCATTCTAGGATGGCCGTTCAAACTGTTTGGCCTTAAAGGCGATCCCAGCCTGCCCCCGGTCAGCCGGGCGCTCAGCGCGCTGGGGCCGGCCTATATCAAATTCGGGCAAATCTTCTCTACCCGGCCGGACCTGGTGGGCGACCAGATGGCGGCCGAATTGAAGATGTTGCAGGATGACCTGCCCGAGTTCGACATCGAGATCGCCAAAAAGGAGATTGCCAAGGAACTGGGCGCGCCGGTCGATAAGCTCTTTTCCAGCTTTTCCGAGCCTGTGGCCGCAGCATCGCTGGCGCAGGTGCACAAGGCGGTGGTGGCCGAAACAGGCCGCACGGTAGCGGTCAAAGTGCTGCGCCCCAATATCGAGCGGGCGTTTTTGCGCGACGTGGACGCGTTCTATTTTGCCGCAGGCATGATCGAGTTGATCGCCCCCTCGTCGCGTCGCCTCAAACCCTCCGCGGTGATTGGCCATTTTGAAAGCGTGGTGCAAGGCGAGTTGGACCTGAGGAGCGAGGCCGCCGCCGCCGCCGAATTCCGCGCTAACACCGAAGGCGACGAAGGCTTTACGGTGCCCGAGGTGATCTGGCCCCTTTCTGCGCGTCGGGTGATGACGTTGGAATGGGCCGAAGGGACAAAGTTCGGCGATGTGGGCGCGCTGGTGGACCAGGGCGCAAACCTCACGGATCTGTCGCGCCGGGTCATGCAGACCTTCCTGAAAGTCGCGCTGCGCGATGGGTTTTTCCACGGCGACATGCACCAGGGCAATCTGAAGCTCAGCCCCAGCGGCGACATCATCGCCCTTGATTTCGGCATCATGGGCCGGATCGATGTCTATACAAGGCGCGTCTATGCCGAGATCCTGATCGGCTTTTTGCGCCGGGATTATCGCAGGGTCGCAGAGGTCCATTTCGAGGCGGGTTACGTGCCGCCCACCCAAGACATCGATCAATTCGCCCAGGCGTTGCGGTCCATCGGCGATCCCATCTTTGGGCAAAGTTCTTCGAACATCTCCATGGCCCGGGTGTTGGCCCACCTGTTCGACGTGACCGAGCGCTTTGGCATGGAGACGCGCACCGAGCTGATCTTGCTTCAACGCACCATGGTTGTCGTCGAAGGGGTGGCGCGCTCGCTCGACCCGCATATGAACTTGTGGGAGACGTCCCGCCCGGTGGTAGAGGCCTACATTCGTGACAATCTTGGCCCCCAAGCGGTGTTCAAGGACCTCGCGAAAACCGTGCGGGTGCTCAGCCGTTTCGGGCCGCTGTTGCCCGGCATGGCCGAAGACTACCTGATCCAAGTCAACCGCGCGAAATCTGGCCCGGTGAAAGAACCGCACAAACCGAAATGGCGCTGGATGTTCTTGGGAGGAGGCGTTGGAGTGGCGGCAACCGCCGCACTGATGCTGTTACTGTTCTAGAATCAGCTTGATCGTGTCGCCCGCTTTCAGGCTGCGCCCATCATCAAAATTGTTGAGAATAAGGAAGCGCTCGCGCTTGCGCGTCTCCATCGGAAAAGTGGCGGAAAGCACGTTGATCGTGTCCTGCGGCTGCACCTCATAGGCGACCACTCGGTAGGGTTTCAGTGCAGCGGCCTGCGCCTCGCTAAGGCCCCGAAAGCTGCGCGCACCCTGGATCAGAGCCTCGATCGCCTGGGGATCATCCGCTTTGGCAGTGCCCTGGAACAAGTAGGTCAAATCCCGGTGCGCCACCGCTGTCAAAACGCTGACCAACGGCTTGCCGTCCGAGGTGAACGGCAGCACCGCTTGCGCCGCAGGCAAGCCGTTGATGCGGACTTTCTGCAGATTTTGCAGCGCTGTCTGAGGCACATCCGGGCTTAGCCTGGGCAGCCAAACCTCCGCTATGAAGCGATCAAGCGGTTGGGCCGCCCCGCCGGTGACGGAAAACACCTGTGCGGCCCCGTTCGGCCCCTGTGCCACCACTCGGGTGGAGCTGTTGGTGATCAAAAATCCAGACGGCACCTGGAAGGCAAAGCGCAGATCGGGATGCAAAAAGTTAGCGCCGCGCACAAACCCCTCTCGCGGGGCATCGCCATAGATCATGCCGTCAATGGCCGCGAGATAGCGCTGTGCGAACCGCGCGCCCTCCGGCGGACCGGCAAGGTCCAACGCCTCGGCCACCCTGCGCGCGGTGGCCGGATGACTGGAAAAAAACGTCACTTGGTTGGGGTCATATTCCTTGCCCACCAATTGGGCGAGCAGCCGCTTTTGGTCCGCCATTGTGTCCAGAAAATCGCCAAGCGCCGTTGCGTCATATCCCGCCTCTTTGAGCAGCGTAACAGACACCTTGTCGGCCTCGAACTCATGCTCGCGGCTGTGCCCGGCTAGATAACCTTGGGCAAAGCGACTGCCCTTTTGCAGCACCTCATTGGCCCCATCCTTGCCGCCGACCAGCCCCCCCAGAACAGCGCCCGCGATCACGCCGATATTGGCATTGCGGTTGCGCGCCGCGCGCTGCGCATGATGGTCTTCGGTGATGTGGGCAATCTCGTGCCCCATAACGGCCGCAAGCTCAGCCTCGCTGTTGGCAAGCGCAAGGATCCCGCGGGTGACATACATATAGCCCCCCGGAAGGGCGAAAGCATTGATCACAGGGCTGTTGAGCACTGTGAACCGCCAATGTGCATCGGGCATCGAAGAGACGGCGACCAAACGCGCGCCGATGTTGCGGACATAGGCGCTGAGCGCGGGGTTCTGAACCTCCCCCCCCAATTGGCGCAAGATCTGGGCGTGAAGTGCGGCCCCTGCCTCGCGCGCTTCTTGGGTATGGGTCTCGCGCGCTTGCGCAGGCAAGACCAGAAGGCAACACATCAAACACAGCACGCGGATCATATCTGCCCTCCCAGCCCACAAATTTTGACAGAGCGGACGGGCGCACGCAACACGCACGGCCCAATCTGGCAAAATTGTCAGAGCCCTGCTAAGCGAGCTTCGTGGCCCCGTGGCTCAACTGGATAGAGCAGCCCCCTCCTAAGGGGCAGGTTGCAGGTTCGAATCCTGCCGGGGTCGCCAAAATTGTCGAAAGGGTAGCGCTTGTTCGTAGGTGGGTCTCTTTGGGCTTTCAAAAGGCGCGCGCGCTTTGGGGTGGTATGGTCTTGAATCCGCTGAGCCTTTCCTATCGCCGCAACACCCCCGCATCCCTCGAAAGCTGGTGGGCGCTCTGTTCGGCGAGCAGACGGCGGACGCGTGCTGCTTGGTGTGTGTGGGGCCACGGACGCGCCGGATGCATGTGGCAGCCAATGTGCAGCGGTGAACGCACGGACGGCTTGTCACAAACCGGTCCAATTGAGGGGCGGGCCTTACCCTTTGGCCTGACCTTCCCCAAAGACCAGCAAAGCCCAGGACAGCCGCCCACCAGGCGGCAAGCTGTGGGCGCAAGGCAGCCCGCCCTTGACCATCCCCAGACATTCCGTCCCAAAGGGTGCGGCGGCCTTCGATCCTACATCCAAGCCTCACACCAGGATCATGCACCGGGAATTTCAAACATCATTGCGCGCGCCGTTCGTCGCTGTAACTTGCGCCCATGACATTGCACTTTGACACAGCCGAGTTTGAGGCACGGATTTCCAAGGCCACAGCCGCCTTGGCCCGCGCGGATCTGGATGCGATCTTGCTCTTCGCGCCGGAAAGCCACTATTGGCTGACGGGCTACGACACGTTCGGCTTTGCCATGTTCCAATGCATGGTTTTGGGCGCGGATGGGCGGATCGACCTTTTGACCCGCGCCCCGGATCTGCGCCAAGCGCAGCACACCTCGATCCTGCGCGACGATCAGATCCATATTTGGCACGAGGTGGAGGGCGCCTCGCCCGCCGCACAGCTTGCGACACTCCTGGCCACCCGTGGCCTTCTTGGCACCCGCCTTGGATGGGAGACGCAGACCCAAGGGCTGACCGCGTGGACAGGCGATCAGGTGCGCGCGGTTCTGCCCGATCTGATTGAAGCATCAGAGGTTATACGTGCCTGCAGGCGCGTCAAATCCCGAGCCGAGCTTGCCATGCACCGCAAGGCAGCGGCCCTTTCGGATGACGCCCTTGATCAGGCCATCGCCACCACGAAAGCTGGCGCGTTCGAAGGGGACATCTTGGCAGCGATGCAAGGCGCTGTGTTTCGAGGCGGCGGGGATTATGCGGGCAATGAGTTTATTTTAGGGTCGGGTCCGGGCGCGCTGCTCTGCCGGTATTATTCCGGCCGCAGGCATCTGGACGCACAGGACCAGTTGACCCTGGAATGGTCCGGCGCCTATGCGCGCTATCATGCGGCGATGATGCGCACGCTAATCATCGGCCCACCCAAGGATGCGCAAAAGCGCATGTTTGAGGCTGCGCGCGACGCGCTGGACGCCTGCGAAGCCGCCCTGCAACCGGGCGCCCCGATGGGCGCCGTGTTTGACGCCCATGCACAGGTGCTTGACCGACGCGGGTTGGGCCATGCCCGCTTGCAAGCTTGCGGTTATGGCATGGGCGCGGTCTACACCCCGATCTGGGTGGACTTCCCCATGTTCTACGAAGGCAACCCCCTGCTGATGGAGGCAGGTCAGGTGTTTTTCCTTCACATGATCCTTATGGACAGTGATGCGGGCCTTGCCATGAGCTTGGGCCATTCGGTGCTGCTTGGCGAGACGGGGGTGGAGCGACTGTCACGCCACCCGCTCGACCTGATCGCACTTTAGCCCAAAACCCGAGCATAGTCGCTGACCAGCAGATGGGTGGGGGGCTCATCCTCCTCGATCTGCGAAAAACGGCCAATCGGTTCGCGAAAGATGTTGTCCGTCTCGTCATCGTTGACGGTGGAGACCTCGCCGATCAGCACATCCCCGCCTTCGCCCCAAAACGCGTGCCAATCGCCCGGGCGCAAGGTCACGCTTTCACCCGGGGCCAAGCGCAGTTTTTCGCCCGCGGCATAGTCTCGGCGAAGGCCGTCGCACCACACGGTGCCGCCCCGATCCTCCGCAAACGCCCCCTGGGGGGTGGAGCCATAAAGCTCCACCACCAGGGTTGCGCCACCTCGGTTGATGATATCCTCGGCCTTCAGGACGTGGGTGTGCATGGGCGACAGCTGATCTTGCTGCGAGATCAACAGCTTTTCCGCATAGCACATACCGCCGCCCCCTTGCAGGTCTGACAAAAGACCGTTGCGTAGAGTAAACAGAAACAGCCCCATCTGCTCATAGCGTCCTGCGCCATAATCCGTGATGTCCCAGCCGCACCGGGCATCGATGATGTGGCGTGCCTCGGTTTTGCGGGCCGCAAACGTCTCGGGCGACCAGCGCGCGAACGGAGGCAGGACAAAGCCATGGCGCGCGATCAGCTCGTCCGCTTGGGCCATAATCTCGTTGATGCGAGAGCGTTTCATTGCAGGTGTCCTTTCACGCCAAACCTTGGTGCGAAAATCGCACATTCCGCACGGCGGGGCCAGGGGCTGGGGCTGGTCTTGTTGGACACGCGCCGCCATGATGGGCCACACGTGACCGACCATGACCACCATGCCACCCAAACCCCCCCGCCGGCTGCCGGACCTAAGCCTAGAGACCGCATGCGGGCACGCGCCCGTTTGCGGGGTGGATGAGGTGGGGCGAGGGCCCTGGGCCGGGCCGGTGGTCGCCGCCGCCGTCATCCTGCCCCCTGGACTGACGATTGAGGGTTTGAACGACAGCAAAGCCCTGTCGCGCACCCAGCGCGAGCGTCTGAGCCTGGTCATCCTGGCCCACGCCCAAGTGGGCCTGGGCGAGGCGAGTGTGGCCGAGATCGACCAGATCAACATCCTACAGGCCAGCCTTCTGGCGATGGACCGTGCGGTGGCTGCCTTGCCCACGCGCCCTGCCTTTGCGCTGGTCGATGGTCGCCAGGTGCCGGCCGGCCTGCCGTGTCCGGGGCAAGGCGTCATCAAGGGCGATGCCCGCTCCGCCTCCATCGCGGCGGCGTCAATTGTCGCAAAAGTCACGCGCGATGCGGCAATGGTTGCGCTTTCGCAACAGTTTCCCGGCTATGGCTGGGAAACCAATGCCGGTTACGGCGTTCCGGCCCATATCGCCGCCCTCAAACGCCTGGGGCTAACACCACATCATCGACGTTCCTTTGCCCCAATCCACAAGATGTTGATTTAAGAAAATTAAATAAGTTATTGATTCAAATAGAAATTGACCGGGAGTCCCCGGCGTTTCATAACTGTCCCAAGGCAAAACACTATCGGTTTGGGACAGGATCGATGACCACAACAGGAACAACAGGCGCCGTGGCCAAGCTGCCACGGGATACGATCCTCGCAGGCGATTGCATCCAGGTGATGCGCGGCCTGCCCGAGGGGTCTGTTGACCTGATTTTTGCAGACCCCCCCTATAATCTGCAACTCAAGGGAGAGCTGCACCGCCCCGACAACTCCCGCGTGGACGCGGTGGACGATGCTTGGGATCAGTTCTCCAGCTTTGCGGCCTATGACGCGTTCAGCCGCGCCTGGCTCGCGGAGGCGCGGCGCGTGCTCAAACCCGACGGGGCGATCTGGGTGATCGGCTCTTACCACAACATTTTCCGGCTGGGCACGGCCCTGCAGGATGCAGGGTTTTGGATCCTCAACGACGTGGTGTGGCGCAAGACCAATCCGATGCCCAACTTCCGCGGCAAGCGGCTGACCAACGCCCATGAGACGATGATCTGGGCCGGCAAATCGGACGCCTCTAAATACACGTTCAACTACGAGGCACTGAAAGCCCTCAATGACGGCATTCAGATGCGGTCGGATTGGCTGCTGCCAATCTGCACGGGCCATGAGCGTCTGAAGGATGAGAACGGCGACAAAGCCCACCCCACCCAAAAGCCCGAGGCGCTGTTGCACCGGGTGCTGGTGGGGGCGACGAACCCCGGCGACACCGTGCTCGACCCGTTCTTTGGCACGGGCACAACGGGGGCCGTCGCCAAGCGGTTGGGCCGCCATTATATCGGAATTGAACAGGACGAGGGGTATCGGCAGGTGGCCACCCGTCGTCTCGCCTCGATCCGCCGCGCGGATGCCTCCGCGCTGAAGGTCAGCACCTCCAAGCGGGCAGAACCGCGGGTGCCGTTCGGACAATTGGTCGAGCGGGGTCTGCTGACCCCCGGCGAGGTTCTGCACTCGCTCGGCGGCCGCCATACCGCCCGGGTTCGCGCCGACGGCACGCTTGTGTCGGCCGAAACCAAGGGCTCTATCCATCAGGTGGGTGCGGCGCTCGAGGGAG
This sequence comes from Pseudomonadota bacterium, assembly GCA_039821665.1. Lineage (GTDB taxonomy): Bacteria > Pseudomonadota > Alphaproteobacteria > Rhodobacterales > Rhodobacteraceae > CANLSM01. Next base: position 474 of record JBCBNR010000002.1, on the reverse strand, counting down.
CGCCATCATGCAACGGTTGGACCTATTGGTCGTTTAAGCGGGATGGAGTCACAGCCCCCATCGACGTCCTGCGACAACAGATCAGGTCCGAATTGCAGTAAAATGTGTCTACCGCCGGTGCCTAGCGGCATCCACCTGGCCCCGCCCTTTGTGGCGGGGCTTTTTTTTGCACCTGTCCTGATAAACGCTCGTATGTGAACGGGTTCACAGACCAAAGCTCTCCCCATGCGCTAGATCGTACGGGCAGTATCACTGAGAGACGCAACAATGGTTGAGATTGAGATCACGGGCTGGCACTGGAGCGAACCTTTCGGCCCACCTGAACGCCCCACCTCCATCGGGGTGGAGGTGGATGTAAAAGCGGTGGAGAGCAATGATACCGCGACCTTCGCCCTGACGGTTTACACGCTGGACGGTGTGGCCGAGGCGGTCGAACGCTACGGTCTGTGTTGGCCCCACGGCTATGGGTTTTGT
>JBCBNR010000001.1:0-28928 GCA_039821665.1 Pseudomonadota bacterium | reverse complement strand
TGAAGATATCCGTGTCCCCTGACCAAGGGTGCAAAGTGCCAGAGGCCGCGGCACTCTCCAAAAGGCGCAGTGCGGTCGTGCCCACCGGGATCACGCGCGCCCCCCGTGCCTTTGCAGCATTCACCTTTGCGACGGTGGCGTCGTCAAGCTCGCCCCATTCCGCGTGCAGGGTATGGCCGCGCACCGTCTCGTCGGTGACGGGAAGGAAAGTGCCCGCGCCCACATGCAAGGTCAGCGTTGCGGTGTCGATCCCCGCTGCCGCCAAAGCTGCCATCAAAGGCCCATCAAAGTGCAGCGAGGCGGTCGGCGCGGCCACCGCGCCTGGCACTTTGGCTTGGTGGGTTTGATAATCCGCCCTGTCTTGGTCATCCGCTGCCCGCTTGGATGCAATATAGGGCGGAAGCGGCATCTCGCCCAAACGGTCTAACGCTGGCATCAGCTCCGCGTCTGGAAGGGTGAAGGCCAGTTGCACCTCGCCCCCCTCTCGGGCCAGCACACGCGCGCTTAGGTCACTTGCAAAGGTGATAACATCGCCCGGTGCAAGACGCTTTGCGGGGCGGGCAAGCGCGCGCCAATGGTCCTCGGCCCGCCGGGTTAGCGTCACCTCGATCTGCGCCACGCCCGAGCCATGGTTGCTGTCGCGCGCACGGGTCCCGCGCAACCGCGCCGGGATAACCTTGGTGTCGTTGAACACCAACAGATCGCCCGGGCGCAACAGGCCTGGCAGGTCCCCAAAGTGCCGGTCCTGTAGCGAGGCCGCGCCAGAGGCCACCAGCATCCGGGCTGCGCGCCGGGGCGAGACAGGCCTGAGTGCGATCAGCGCCTCGGGAAGATCAAAGTCAAAATCGCTCAGCTGCATGGATCAGTTCGCAGCCCCGGCCCCGGGTTGGGTCTGAAAAATCTCGCGAAACGCGCCGGGCGTGAAGATAGAGATCGGGTTGACCGACACCTGCGGTGCTCCAGCCTCTCCGCGCATCGTGTAGGTCATGCCCAAAAGCCCCTCTCCATCGCGACCACCCAACAGGCGGCCCAAAACGGGCACCTTCTCGAACAGACCGTTGACCATGTAAATGGGCGAAAAGACCCCCTCCATCGCCAATCTGCGGCTGGCAAAACTGTAACGCCCTGCCAAGCTGATCCCCATGGACGGAGAGACGGCCTTTCCTTTCGCGATCCGCAACTCTTGGGGGGTGAGTTCGAACTGACCCTCCACCACATCAAAGCCGATGCCGGGGCCACGGCTCATATCCGCAAGTCCCACGATCGAGGCTGCGTGGAACAACTCGGCCAGGGCCGGCGTATCGCGCACGCGGGTTTGGCTGAGGCGCAGCGTGCCGGCATAGTGCCCCGGCGGCCCGTTCGGGGTCAGGGTCACCGAAAGGTCCCCCCCAAGCGCTGTGGGGAACACACCGGCATCGCGCAACACCTCCCCACCATTTGCGGCGCGCAGCACAATGCGACCCTCGTCCAAAAGCTCGGCCTCCACCCAAGCGCCGCCGTTCACGCGCCCGGTGAGACGGCCCTGAAACCCACCCTCGGTCAGAAACTCGGCCTTTACATCGCGCAGAACAATGTCTTGGGACAGGCGCACGGACATGTCCTCGAACCCCACCCGCATGCTGGGCCCGTCGCCTGCGCTGAATTTCGGCAGGTCTCGCAGGTCCACACTGCCTTGGGTCACCCGCGCCACACCGGGTGACGGCCCGCGCGGCGGACGGTAGCGCACGGTGCCTTGCAGCCAGGACCCAACCTTAGCTGCGCTTAAGCGCAACTCGCGCAGACCCTCTTGGGACAACAGCATATCGCCTTGCGCGGACAGGCCCGGGGCAGTCAGGGATATCCGCTCAACCGTCGGCGCCTCCCCCAATGTGCCAGAGATTTGCAATTGGCCCGGCGCCCCCGGCCCCTTGCGCCAACCCAAATTGGGCAGGTTCAGGCTCAGCGCCGAGACATCCGTGGTCAGATCATACGTTTGCGCGGCAGTGCTCAGATCCAAACGCACCTGTGCCTGGCTTTGCCCCTCCAACAGCCCCGCTGGCAAGTCGGGCACGCCCAGGCGGCCCAGGGCCGTGCGCGAAAACGGCATGTTTGCGGTGATCCTGGTGATGCCGTCGCTGCCCGGGCCAAGGTCGCGCACCAACTGCGCTTGCACCCCCACCCCGTCCAAAGTGACATCCCCGCCGATCCGCACTTGGCTGTTGGTCGCGTTCAGCGCCAGGGCGTCGGCTGTCAGGGCCTTGCCAGGCACCAAACTGTTTGAACGAACATCCCGCAGCGATGCAACCACCGCCACCGCCACGTCGCCCGCGCTGAGCCCGGCCTTCAGGGGCAAGCTCAGATCAGCCGTGGCTTTGCCCCTGCCGCGTGCCATATCTGGGCGGCGGGACATGCGCGCGATCAAGCCCAGGGGGGGTTGGTCGATCATCGACAGCAGCGCCTGAACCGGGCCGCTTGCCTCGATGCGCGCTTGGGCCTGAACCGGGCGCTGGGACAGATCGGGCAAGGAAATGCGGCTGCCCGCCAGATCCACCACCCCGCCCTCAGGCGGCGTGCTGACCCCTTCGGCCAGGGTCATATCAAACCGCCCCGCGCCCATTTGCAGCCAGCCCTTTGCCTCTTCGATCTCGGGCAAGGTCTTGAGAACCCGGCCCTTTGCCCGCTCAAATGCCATGTCCAAGGCGAGCTGTGGCGCCGCCCCCGGATCTTTGCGAAAATGCACCAGCGCCCGCGGCACCTGCCCCTCGTCCATGCGGCTGGTGACCCATTCGCGGGTGCGCGGGGCGATGCGGATCGGCCAAAGGCCCAGGGCGCGGGTCAGATCAACGTCGCTGACTTGTGCGCTGAAGCGGGATTTGGCGCCCTGGGGCGTCAGATGGACCGAGGCAGAGCCGGTATAGCGCCCCGCCCCGTCCGCCAGGCTGATCTGTGCCAGTTCCATCTTTTGAGCCTGGGGCAGCACCTGGCCCACCAGATGACCGGTCTCGAAGGCGAGCACCTGGTCAAAGCCCAGGGCCTTTGGCAAGGCGATGTCGCGCATGTGCAGATCCAGACCCATCTCTCGCACCACCCCATCGGCATCGCGCGCCAGGTCCGCATGCCCTTCCGCTGTCAAAGACAGGTTTGGGCCCGCAAGCTTGATCTCTGAGACGCGCAAACGGTCATCGCGGGCGGTGTAATCCAGATAAACATGGCCCGATTGCACCGGCACCACCGGGCGCGAGCCGATCAGGGGCAACCCGGGCAGTTTGCCTGCGCCAAAGCTCAGCTTTGCTGTGGCATCCTGCAGCATGGCACTGTCGCCCAACCGCGCCGAGATATGTGCTGTCACCGGCAGATCCAGGGCAGCCAACCAAGGCATATGCGGCATATGGGGGACAAGCTGCGCGGGCGTTGCCCCTTCGACCCGCAGGCGTGCCTCCACCGGCTGCGGGCCACGGGGGATGGTCACATCGACGAAAATCGGGATCGCTTCGGTGGCCCCACTCTCAAACCGCCCGCGCACAGTGGCGCGCACTGCGTTGTTGGGCACCTCAGCCAGTCGCAAGTCGGCGTCTTGGGCCAGATAGCTTTGACCGCTGCCCAGATCGTACAGCCGCACTGTGCCACCCGTCAGCACCACCTCTTGCAAGCCTTGCAAGGGGCGTGAGGATTTGAGGCTGGCAATATCAAATCCGCGCACAGTTCCCGGCGCGTCCGTCGGGGTGCCGGGCACGACCAGTCCCTGCCCTTCGGGCTGGACCGAAAGCGAGAGGGTCCCGTCTTCGCTGCGCGCCAGCGTCGCCTCGGCGCCCACCACCTCCAAGCTGCGGGGCTGCCAGCGGCCTTGCAACAGTTCCCAAGCGGAAAACCCGCCCTGCACCTGGGGGGCGCGGCCCAACACCTCGCCATCGCTGCCGCGCAACACCACATCGCGCAGGACGATGCGGCTGGCCTTCCCGCCCCTGCCCAGATGCAAGGTCGCAGAGCCAATGGACAGATCGCTGCCGGGCCAGGCAAGGGCCGCGTTTCGCTCCGCTTGATCCGCGAACAACCAAGGGGGCATCTCGAAGCGGTTCAGCTGCACCAACCCGGCCAGTGCGATCAGCAGCACCAACACCACAAGTTTGGACACGCCCGAGCCCAGCTCACGCAGCACACCGTTGATCCGGCGTGCCATCACCGGGCGTTTGCGCCGGGGGCGTGGGTCCAGGATGGACCGGGTTCGCAGGTGGTTGTGCTTGGACATGCCTGTCGTGCTGTGCCTGGCTACAGTCTTTCAAGGGCAAGTGCGGGCCTTGAACCCGTGCTCAACTCCCTCATATCACGGGGCGCAACCGACAGACCAGCGCTTGCACCGCGAAAGGACACATCAATGAGCGACGTCAACCTGCAACCGGGCGACCCTGCGCCTGCCTTCACCCTGCCCCGCGATGGCGGCGAGACCGTCTCGCTTTCGGATTTTGCGGGCAAAACGGTGGTGTTGTACTTCTATCCCAAGGACGACACTTCGGGCTGCACCAAAGAGGCCATCGGCTTTACCGAAGCCGCGGACGCGTTCATGCAGGCCGGTGCGGTGGTCATCGGCGCATCCAAGGACAGCGTTGCCAAGCACGACAAGTTCATCGCCAAGCACGAGCTGGGCGTGATGCTCGTCTCGGACGAAGATAATGACCTGTGCGAGCGGTATGGCGTCTGGGTTGAGAAATCCATGTATGGCAAGAAATACATGGGGATCGAGCGGGCGACCTTTCTGATCGGCGGCGATGGCGTGATCAAGCAGGTTTGGCGCAAGGTCAAAGTGCCCGGCCATGTGGATGCGGTGCTGGCCGCGGTTCAGGAGGAGTGAGCGAGTTCACCAGCTTGCGCGCAGGGGCTGTCCAAGTGCTGAGCACTGCGGATGCCTTGGAAAAAACAACGCTCTCACGCGCACTTGCCGCTTGGTGGCAGGCCGCGCGCGACGCGGGTGAAGCGCCGCCTTTGGGGACGGCATTGCCCCCGCTGACGCCTGCGCGTCCGGCAGACCCGCCATTGTTGGACCCGCGCGACGTGCCGCGCAGGCGCCCCGGGACACCCGAGGGCCGCGCCGCCATCTTGCATGCCATCGCCCATATCGAGCTGAACGCCGTGGATCTTCACTGGGATATGGTCGCGCGGTTTTCCCAGATCGAGATGCCGATGGGCTTTTACGACGATTGGGTGCGGGCCGCCGATGAAGAGAGCAAGCATTTCCAATTGCTCAGCGCGCGCTTACACGCCCAAGGCAGTCACTATGGCGCTATGCCGGCTCATGCGGGCATGTGGCGCGCGGCGCAAGATACCGTGGACGATGTCGAAGGTCGCCTCGCCGTGGTGCCAATGGTGTTAGAGGCGCGGGGGCTCGATGTGACACCTGGAATGATCACCCTGTTTCAGGCCGCCAAAGACAGCGAGACGGTCGAGGCGTTGGAGGTGATTTATCGCGAAGAGGTCACCCATGTGGCCTATGGGTCCAAATGGTTTCACTTCCTGTGTGGACGTCACAACCATGACCCGAAGGAGAGGTTTCACGCTCTGGTTGCGCGCTACTTCCATGGCCCCCTCAAACCTCCGTTCAACGAAGAGAAGCGGGCCGAGGCGGGCTTGCCGCCTGACTTCTATTGGCCACTTGCGGACGCGCCGAAAAATCGGCAGAATTCCGCCTAAAGTAAGGCAATCCACTGTTGCGCATGGGTCGCTCTGCCCATAAAAATGCTCCGAACAGTGCGGGACAGGCGCTGGCAGGCAAAGACACATGCAGGGACCTTATGCACTCAAAGACACTTGCAAAGCGGCAGCCGATCTTTGCCGAACGGACGCTGACGATCGCCTGCGGCGAAGACCTGCGAACTTTTCATCTTTCTAAAGGCGCGCAAGTTCTGGGCGTGGCGGGCCTGGCCTTTGGGCTGGGTTGGGCAATGTTTGCCAGTGCCACTACGCTTGCGTCTGTGTTCTCGGGCCCTCAGATGCGGGTCGTGCAAAACACCGCTTTGAACGCGGCGTATGACACCCATATCACCGATCTCAAAGGCCAGCTTGATCTGGCGCGCCAGACCAGCGCTGATCTGGAGGGTCGGTTGGCGCTGGCCAAGTCGCGCTTGCAGGATCAGCAATCCCAGGTGCTGGAACTTGGCTCGCAGCGGGCAAACCTGGACGCAGCCCTAGAGGCCAGCCGCCAAAGCATGGCCGAGGCCATTGGCGCCCATGCTGACCTGGCCGCGCGCCACCAAGAGTTGGAGCGCGAGATGGCAGCGCTGAGCGGCGCGCTGAACGAAGGCTCGGGCTCACGCGAAGATCTGCAGGACACGCTCAGCGTCGTGACGGACGCGCTCGACAGCGCGGTTGAGATCCGGGACACCGCCTTGGCCGAGCGCACTGAGATGGAAATGAAGTTGGCCGGTCTGGAACTGCGCATGCAGGTCAGCGCCGAGCGTCAGGACCGTATGGTCACCCAGCTTGAAGAAGCGGTCGAGATGTCCTTTGGCCCGCTGGAACAGATGTTCGACCGAGTTGGCCTGGATGTGGACAGCCTGGTCAGCCAAGTTCGGCGCAGCTACTCCGGCGTGGGCGGCAGTGGCCTGCCGGTGGCGGCCACGTCTGCCGCCTTTGACGACCCGGAATTGCAGGCGCGCTATGCCTCGCTGGTCGAGGGCATGGACAAGATGAACCTGCTGCGCATCGCGGCCAACAAAGTGCCCTATGCCATGCCGGTCACGGCCTCGCACCGCTTTACTTCAGGCTTCGGGACGCGCCGGGACCCGGTGACAGGGGGGCGTCGGGCCCATAATGGGCTGGATTTTGCCGCCCCCTTGGGCACGCAGATAAAAACCTCTGCGGACGGCGTGGTGGTGTTTGCGGGCCGTCAAAGGGGTTTTGGCAATCTTATCAAAGTGCGCCATGCTTTTGGGTTCGAAACCCTCTACGCCCACTTAAACAAAATTCATGTAAAGGTCGGGGATCGTGTCTCGCGCGGGGAACATATCGGTGATATGGGTACAACCGGACGAAGCACAGGCGTTCACTTGCATTACGAAGTGCGCATTGGTGGCAAGCCCGTGAACCCCATGACTTACATAAAGGCAGCGAGAGATGTTCTCTAAACCCAAACCCCCCGAGCCCAGTTCGCCGAGCGCGCCTAAACCCTCCACCCCTTCCACCGCAGCGACCCCAGCAAAGCCCATGGCAGACACACCCTCCTCCGCCCCGAAACCCAAGCCAGCCCCGTCGGTCCTGTCCTCTGATCTGACCGTGGAAGGCCACATCAAGACCACCGGTGACATCCAGGTGGAAGGCAATGTGGAAGGTGATATCCGCGCCCATCTGCTGACCATTGGCGAGAAAGCTGTGGTCAAAGGTGAGGTTGTCGCCGACGATGTGGTGGTCACTGGGAGCGTCATCGGTCGCGTGCGTGGCCTGAAGGTGCGCCTGACCTCAAGCGCGAATGTCCAGGGGGACATCGTGCACAAAACCATCGCCATCGAAAGCGGGGCCCATTTCGAAGGGTCCGTCCAGCGTCAAGACGATCCTTTGTCCGGGAAATCCTCGACGCCGGCGGCGAAAAAGACAGCTGCCGAGTAACAGCGCTTCTTTGCACCCAATGACGCGGCGCTCTGATCCAGGGCGCCGCTTTTTTACTTGTGCAGGGTCAACGCCTTCTTAAGGCTTGATGGGTCAAACAGGGGCAGCTTTTTGGCAGGATGTCCCCATGCACAGCGTTTTGTTAGCCTTTGGTGTTCTCTGCGCGTATTTGGTGGGCTGTGCGCCTGCCCTTGCGGATCGGCGAGACGTGTTCCTTGCCACCCCGGAAGGCGGGCAGATCGCGGCTACGTTGGATCGACCCGATGGACAACCCGCGCCGGTTGTGCTCCTGCTGCATGGATTTGGCGGTGATCGGCACGAAATGACTGTCGCAGGCAGCGAAAAAGGCGTGTTTGAACATTTGGCTGAGGCCCTTCGTAAGGCCGGTCTTGCCAGCCTTCGCATCGATTTTCGCGGCGTGGGCGAAAGCTCTGGCGCCTTTGTGGACACAACCGTGGGGCGACAAATCGAAGACGCCTGGCTGGCTGTGGATTGGTTGGCCGCCTCCGATTTGGTAGATGGCGACCGCATGGCAGTGCTGGGGTGGTCTCAGGGCGGATTGGTGGCGGCACATCTGGCCGCGAACAAGCCCGATTTACGCTCCGTCACCCTGTGGGCGCCGGTGATCAGCCCCGCGCGCACCGCGCCGAGGCAATTGGGCGCGCGCGCCTACGAGGTGGCCTTGGCCAGCAAACCCAACCGGGTGATCACCAGCTACCTGCCCTGGGGCAAAGAGGTGCGCTTGCGCGCGCGCTTTTACCAGGAGGCTGCGCTCTATTCCTCGGCCGGGGCAATTGCGCATTTCCCGGGGCCGCTGCACGTGGTGGCAGCGCGCGCAGATACGGTTATCGTGCCCCCGGTACAAAGCGCGCGTTCCCTGCTGTCGGCCCATCGCGGACCGCAAAACCTAACGATCGTGGCGGCTGATCATGTCTGGAATGGGCTTGAAGGGCCCGACACCTTGCGCGTGGAGGTGATCCCACCCACAGTTTCCTATATTTTAGAGGGGCTTGCGGCGCTGAATTAACGTAAACTCAGGCATCTTCCTGCGCCTCGCCCCGAGATTTTCCGGACACGCCCAAGGCCAGGGTCGCTGCCATAAAGCCATCGAGATCCCCGTCCAGCACGCCGGAGGTGTCCGACGTCTCGTGGTTGGTGCGCAGATCCTTGACCATTTGATAGGGCTGCAAAACGTAAGAGCGGATCTGGTTGCCCCAGCCGATATCCCCCTTCGCGTCATGGGCGTCCTGAATGGCCTGGGTTCGCTTGCGCATCTCCAACTCGTAAAGCCGCGACTTTAGCGCAGCCATGGCGTTGGCCCGGTTCTGGTGCTGTGATTTCTCAGAACTTGTGACCACGATGCCCGTAGGCGCATGGGTGATGCGCACCGCGGAATCGGTGGTGTTCACGTGCTGCCCCCCCGCGCCAGACGACCGGTAGGTGTCCACGCGAATATCCGCGGGATTGATGTCCACCTCGATGCTGTCATCCACCACCGGATAGACCCACACGGACGAAAACGATGTGTGCCGCTTGGCCGCGGAATCGAACGGCGAGATGCGCACCAATCGATGCACGCCGCTTTCAGTTTTTAACCACCCAAAGGCATTCTCGCCCTTGATTTGGTAGGTCACCGATTTGATACCAGCCTCTTCACCAGGGTTTTCCGACATCAGTTCGACCTTGAACCCCCGCTTCTCTGCCCAACGCACATACATGCGCGCCAGGATCGACGCCCAATCACAGCTTTCCGTGCCGCCGGCGCCTGCGTTGATCTCAAGATACGTGTCGTTGCCATCGGCCTCGCCGTCCAGCAAAGCCTCCAACTCGCGCTTGGCCGCCACCTCTCGCAGGGCGACGAGCGCTTCCTCCGCCTCGACGACCACTTCGCGGTCATCCTCGGCCTCGCCCAACTCGATCAGGTCAAGATTGTCTTGCAGACCTTGCTGGATCTCTTGATAGGCCTCGATTGCATCCGACAAGCTTTGCCGCTCGCGCATCAATTTCTGGGCACGCGCGGGATCGGACCACAGGTCCGGGTCCTCGGACATCGCATTGAGCTCTTCTAGGCGATGGGGCGCCGTCTCCCAGTTCAGCCGCTGGCGCAGCAACTCAAGAGACTTTTCGATCTCCCGCACATGGGCTTCGATCTCGGCACGCATTCATCTCTCCACGAAAGCTGGGGCTTAAGGCAGGTAACAAGGGATGCCTTCGGGGACAAGAGGTGTCAGTAAAGACCGCCTGAGGAGAGCACGCCAAAGCCTTGCTTTGTCGGCACAATCTCTTTCTTACCGCCAACCTCACGCTCTCTTAACTGAACGGGGGCCGAGCCGCGATTGAACAAAGGCAGGTTCTGTGCCATCGCAAACCCGCCATCCACGAAGGTGCCCGTGGACCCGATCGCAGGCTCTTCGCCCGCATGAAACAACTCGGCCACCACGTGATCGCCGCTTGCATTGTTGGCCAAACGCTGACCGGTGAAGCGGTCGATCTTCACAAAGGTCGTGTTGGGCGGCTGCGGGCGCTGGTAAGATCCGTGATCCTGCAAAGCCACCTTCATAAAATCGCGGAACACAGGCCCACACAGGGTGCCGCCATAGGCACCCTTGCCCATGGGCCGTGGCGTGTCGAACCCCATATAGCACCCCGCCACGATGCGCGGCGTGAAGCCGATGAACCAGACGTCCTTGCTCTCGTTTGTGGTGCCGGTCTTGCCCGCGATGGGAACGCCCAAGGACCCCACGGTGTTCTTTGCGGTTCCGCGCGAGACGACGCCTTGCATCATCGAGGCCACCTGGTAGGCGGTTACCTCGGACATGATCCGCTCCGAGCGGTCCCAAAGCCCGGGCACCTGATCCTCGAACGCATCCGACGCGCAGCCCGCACAGCCGCGCCGGTCGTGACGATAGATCGTGTTGCCGAACCGATCCTGAACCCGGTCTACCAGGGTCGGCTCCACCCGTTTTCCGCCATTGGCGAACATCGCATAGGCCGAGACCATCTTGAACAGCGTCGTCTCTCCCGCCCCCAACGAGTAGCTGAGCAGATGGGGCATGTTGCGATAGACGCCAAAACGCTCCGCATAGCCTGCGACCCGGTCCATGCCCACATCCTGTGCGATGCGCACGGTCATCAAGTTGCGCGACTGTTCGATCCCGGTGCGCAGGGGTGCGGGGCCATAGAACTGGTCCGAGGCGTTGGTGGGCCGCCAAATCTCGCCCCCCGATTCCACCTCCACCGGGGCATCCACAACGATCGAGGCAGGCGTGTAGCCCCCATCCAAGGCGGCTGCATAAACAAACGGTTTGAACGCCGACCCGGGCTGCCGCGTCGCTTGCGTTGCGCGGTTGAAGACCGAGTGCTGGTAGGAAAACCCACCTTGCATGGCCAGCACGCGGCCCGTGGTGACATCCATGGCCATAAAGCCACCCTGCACCTCCGGGACTTGGCGCATGGACCAACGGTCGAACACGCCATCCTCCAACACCGCTTGCACATAAATCACGTCGCCGACGCGCCACAGATCACCGGGGCCACGGGGTTTGGCACTGGGGCGATCTTCATACGAGATGCGACCGATCCAGGCGGCATCGCGAAAACTGACAAAATGCCCGTCCGCGTCTTCGGCTACGTCTTCGATGCCCACGCGTACCGAGTTCTGGCCCACTTGCAGCACCACAGCCGGATGCCAAAGATCGATGTCGCGGGGCACCTGCACCTCTGCCAGGGCCGCGCGCCATGCAACCTCCGAGCCGAGATCCAGATCGCTGATCGTGGCCACAGGGCCTTGGTAGACCCCGCGCGAGCGGTCATAGGACAGCAAGCCCTTTCGCAACGCATCCGCGGCCACAAGCTGCAATTCGGGGTCCATGGTCGCGCGAATTTTCAGCCCGCCCGTGAACAGCTCCTCCTCGCCTTCCTCTAAGTTGCTCGACAATTGCCGTCGGATCTCGTCGGTGAAGTAATCGCGCGGCGGCAACTCGGCCCGGGCCGAGACGATCTCGCCCCCTTGAACGGTGACCAACGGCTCGACCTTGGCGCTTTCATAGGTGTCGCGGTCGATAAACCCGTTCTCGTGCATCTCTTTGAGCACAAATGCGCGCCGTCCCAGCGCCCGCTCGCGCTGGCGCACCGGGTGATAGGTGGACGGGGCTTTGGGCAAGATCGCCAAATACGCCGCTTCCGCCGGCGTCAGCTCTTCCAAGGACTTTGCGAAATAGGTGCGCGCAGCAGCAGTCACGCCATAGGCGTTCTGGCCCAGAAAAATCTCGTTAAGATAAAGGCCCAGAATATCCTCTTTGCTCAGCGTACCTTCCAGGCGCACGGCCAGGATGATTTCTTTGATCTTACGCTCGTAGGATCTTGATCCATCGAGCAGGAAATTTTTCATAACCTGCTGGGTGATGGTGGATGCACCGCGCACACTCTCGCCCCGGGTTTTAACCGCCTCGTACAGCGCGGACAGGATCCCGCGTGCATCAAAGCCCGCGTGAGAATAGAAATTCTTATCCTCCGCCGAGATGAAGGCGTTTTTCACAAGGTCGGGGATTTCATCGATCGGGGTATAAATCCGCCGCTCGCGCGCGAACTCGTCCATCACCTGGCCGGTGCTGGAATAGACACGGCTCAAGGTCGCAGGCTCGTACTGGGCCAATTGCTCGTGTTCGGGCAGACCTTGGCCGTACACCCAGAACACAGCGCCCAAGCTCAGCGCGCCCATGAACAACGCCAAGACCGCCCAGCTGAACAAAAACCCAAACAGATTCAGCAGACCGCTTAGGACAGAGCCGAAGACAGAAAAGACTGCGCGCATGTGGGTCCCCTATACCTCAGAACTTGTAGTTTACGCCCTCTGACCCGCAGGGTCAAAAGCGATTGCGCGGCTTTCGACCTATCCTTATGGCGAAGAAACAATTTGTGTTCTGCGCGGGTGCATGGCTATTGTGTAGGCAGAGCTGACAGATTACGTCAGACTGATGAGTTTCGCCGCAGTGCGATCCTATGACCGGATCTCTCAATCGGCCATGTGCACTGACGACGGGCGTTTTACACGCCACCGACCAATTCTCCGGCACACCCGTGTCGGCCACAAAGGGACGCTGACCGCAAAATGGGACAGCGTCGGAGTATAACCGCGATGAAACGCGATGCCGCACTGATCTTGACCTTGCCCCATCCCCTAGGGATCGGCGCAGTCGGTCTGCGGCATTCGTATCGCACCCCAACCCATACGGCACCACGACGCGCGGCGCGACAGGCGCACGCGGCCCAAGGCCGTTGTCGAAAGATACCATGTCAAAGAAAATGCTTATCGATGCCACCCACGCGGAGGAAACCCGTGTTGTGGTGGTCGACGGAAACAAGGTCGAGGATTTTGACTTTGAGAGCCTGAACAAGCGCCAGCTTGCGGGCAACATCTATCTGGCCAAAGTGACGCGGGTCGAACCCTCGCTTCAGGCCGCGTTCGTGGACTATGGCGGCAACCGCCATGGGTTCCTGGCCTTCTCGGAAATCCATCCGGACTATTACCAGATCCCCACCGCAGACCGCGAGGCGTTGCTGCGCGAAGAGGCCGAGTATGCAAAGGCCCAAAAGGCCGAAGAAGACGAGGCGGACGAGAAGCCCAAGCGCCGCCGGCGAACCCGCAGCCGCTCTAAAGCAGCGCAAGACGGTGCTCCCAGCACGTCTGATGCGTTGCAATCGGTGGATCTGAGCGAGGAAGACGCATCCAACCTGGTCGAGGACCTGCCCGAGGGAGCGACAATCGCCCCTGTGGCGGACGCTGCCGCTGACGATAGTACGACAGACGCGCCCGCACCGGATGAAGTGCCCAGCGAAGAGGCCCCGACAGCGGAGGCCGCGCCCGAAGCAGACGCCACGGCAGATGCCGCAAACGACCCGTCCGAGGCCGGTGAGGACCAAACCGACGACGCAGAGGACACGCCGCAGTCCGACGAATATGATGACGTGGGCGCCAATGACGCGAAAGAGGAGGTGGCCCCCCGCAAACCTCGCCCCCGGCGCTATAAAATCCAAGAAGTCATCAAGGTCCGTCAGATCCTGCTAGTCCAAGTTGTCAAAGAAGAGCGCGGCAACAAAGGGGCTGCGCTTACCACTTATCTGTCGCTGGCCGGTCGGTACTGCGTTTTGATGCCCAACACCGCCCGTGGGGGCGGCATCAGCCGCAAGATCACCAACGCCTCTGACCGCAAAAAGCTCAAAGAGATCGCAAACTCCATCGAGGTGCCCGAGGGCGCGGGTCTGATCATCCGCACCGCGGGTTCAAACCGCACCAAGACCGAAATTAAGCGCGACTATGAATACCTTCTGCGCCAGTGGGAGCAGATCCGCGAACTGACCCTTCAATCCATCGCACCGGCCCCGATCTACGAGGAGGGCAGCCTGATCCGTAGGTCCATCCGCGATCTCTACAGCCGCGATATCGATGACATTTTGGTGGAGGGCGAGCGCGGGTATCGCGAGGCCAAGGACTACATGAAAATGCTCATGCCGTCCCATGCCAAGAACGTGAAATCTTACACCGAAGCGCTGCCGCTTTTCTCGCGCTTCAACGTGGAAAAAACGCTGGACGGCATGTTCAACCCCACCGTGCAGCTGCGCTCGGGCGGCTACATCGTCATCGATGTGACCGAGGCGCTGGTGGCGGTCGATGTGAACTCCGGCAAAGCCACCAAAGAAGGCTCGATCGAAGAGACCGCGCTCAAAACCAACCTTGAAGCCGCCGAAGAAGTGGCGCGCCAGGCCAAATTGCGCGATCTCGCTGGCCTGATCGTCATCGATTTCATCGATATGGAAGAGCGGCGCAACAACACGGCGGTTGAAAAGCGTCTGAAGGATCGGCTGAAAGACGACCGCGCGCGCATTCAAGTGGGTCGGATCTCGGGCTTTGGCCTGTTGGAGATGTCGCGCCAGCGTCTGCGGCCTGGGATGTTGGAGGCAACGACAACGCCTTGCGCCCACTGCCATGGCACCGGGCGCGTCCGGTCCGCAGATTCGATGGCCCTCGCGGTCATGCGCGAGTTGGAAGAGGAAGGCGTTCGCCGACGGTCCAAGGAAGTGCTGGTCACCGTGCCGGTCGAGATCGCGAATTACATGCTCAACCAAAAGCGAGAGCATGTGGCGATGATCGAGACACGCTTTGGCCTGAGCGTGCGCATCGAAGGGGACCCCACGCTGATCTCGCCCGACTACAAGGTCGAGCGGTTCAAGACCGCCACTCGGATCGTGCCCGAGCCCGAGATGCTCAACACCATCGCGATCACCTCCATGCCCGACCTGGTCGAAGAGGACGAGGATGAGGACACCCCCGTGGTAGCCGAGGCGGAGACCGCCGAGGCCCCCGAGGGCGAGGATCAGCCCAAGCGCAAGCGCCGGCGGCGTCGGCGGCGGGGTGGCAAAGGTCGCTCGGGCGAAGGCGACGGACAGGCCGAAGCGCAGGATGGCGCAGAGGCCGCGGACGAGCATGCAGAGGCATCGGAGGCTGAGGCCTCTCCCACCGCAGGGGATGCCTCAAACGAGGACGCACCAGCAGCCACCCCTGCCGATGATGCAGAGGAAAAGCCCAAACGACGCCGCGTGCGCGCGCGCAAACCATCCTCGCAAGACCCCGAGGCTGCAGCGCCCGCAAACGAGGGCCAGCAAGAGGCGCAACACGCTGCACCAGCGGACAGCGCACCGGCGGACGGCGCACCAGCGAATGACGCGCCCCCCAAGCCCAGACGCCGCCGCAGCGCAGCCGCAGCCCCCGCAGAAACACCAGCGGAGGCCCCGGCGCAGCCAACGCCCGAACCGGCAACGCCCGCACCAGCAGTGGCTGAGCCCGAGCCGGAACTGGCCCAAGCAAGCGCGGATGCGCCCGTAAAACCTGCGAAAAAGCCCCGGGCCAGGGCCTCGGCCCAGGCGGTGATTTCGGATGCGGATGCCACTGAACAGGCGCCCATGGCCGATGCCCCAGCAGAGCCTGCCAAAACCGCCGACGCGCCAAAACGCAAAGGCTGGTGGGCCCGCACAATCGGCGGCGGCTAACCGATCAGCGGCGCGCCTGGTACCATGCGGCCAGGCGCGCGGGCCCTTCGGCCATATCCTCGGTCGCGCCTGCGTAGGAAAACCGCAAGTACCGCCCCCCGCGCACAGGATCGAAATCATATCCTGGCGTGACGGCCACCCCCGCCACCTCTAGCAATTCGGTGGCCAAGGCACGGCTGTCGTTGGTCAGGGCCGAGACGTCCGCATACAGGTAAAATGCCCCATCAGGCGGCGCGAGATCGGCAAACCCCGCTTTGGGCAAGGCGTCGAGCAACAGCGCGCGATTGGCGATATAGACAGCGCGATTGCCCTCCAACTCCACCCCACACTCCATCGCCGCAAGGGCCGCCACCTGGCTTGCGTGGGGTGCGCAGATAAAGAGGTTCTGGCTGAGCCGTTCGACTTGGCGGATATGGGCCTCGGGCACCACCATCCACCCGATTCGCCAGCCGGTCATCGAAAAATACTTGGAAAACGAGTTGATCACATAGACCTCGTCGCTGATCTCCAAGGCTGAGACTGCCCGCGCGCCATAGTGCAGCCCGTGGTAAATCTCGTCCGAGATAAATGCCTGCCCACGGGCAGCACAGCCTTCGATCAGGGCCGCAAGCTCTGCCCGGTCAAGCATCGTGCCCGTGGGGTTCGCGGGTGAGGCGACCAACAGACCCGCAGCCTCGGGCGGGACCATGTCGCATATGGGTTGAAACCGGGTCTCAGCACCAGTGGGCAGGTTCAGCGCCTCCAACCCCAAGGCCTTCAGGATGTTGCGATAGCTGGGATAGCCGGGGGCACCTATGGCCACCTTTGCACCGGTCTCAAAAAGCGAAATAAACGCCAATTGGAAGGCTGCCGACGATCCTGCCGTCACCACAACCCGCTCAGGATTAAGGTCGATCCCGTACCAGTCCCGGTAAAGTCGCGCGATGCGCGCCCGCAAGGCTGGCAGCCCCAAAGCCACGGTATAGCCCAAGGGCCCCTCGGCCATCGCGGCGGTCAAGGCGTCCAATGCTGCTTGGGGCGCGCCTGTGCCGGGCTGACCCACCTCCAAATGTATGATCGAGCGGCCTTTGGCCTCCTCGCGCCGGGCCGCTTCCATGACGTCCATCACAATGAACGGATCGACCGCCCCTCGGGTTGATTTGCCTAGTGCCTCTGTCATACCTGCACCCCATGAGATGTGCCCGCTTCACCACGATCCGCCGCACTTGGCAAGCGCTGGCCCTGGCGGCCCTGGTGTCGCTGGCCCTTGCGCCCATGGCACAGGCGCGCGGCCTGATCCGCGATGCCGAGATTGAGCAAACCTTGCGCCTGATCGCAGACCCTTTGATTCGCGCCGCCGGAATGAACCCGTCGCGCTTGCGCATTCTGATCGTCCAAGACCGGTCGCTGAATGCCTTTGTGGCAGGCGGCAACAACATCTTTTTGCACACGGGGCTTTTGCAACGCTTGGACACGGTGGAACAGTTGCAAGCGGTGCTGGCCCACGAGATCGCGCATATCACAGGCGGGCACCAGACCCGCATCGCGGACCGGGTGCGCAACGCCAACACCGTCGCTGGGCTTGGCTTGCTGCTGTCCATCGCCTCCGTCGCCTCCGGCGCGGGAGAGGCGGCCGTGGCCATCGGCGCGGGCAGCCAAGAGGTCGCCCGCAGATCGCTTTTGGCCCATTCCCGCGCCGAAGAGGCGTCCGCGGATCAGGCGGGCTTGCGCTATATGATCGCGGCGGGCGTCGATCCCCAAGGGCTTCTCGACGTGCTAAAACTGTTTCGCGGGCAAGAGATCCTGTCGGCCCGCAGGGCGGACCCTTATGTGCGCACGCACCCTTTGTGGCGCCAAAGGTTAAGCCTGTTGGAAGCTAAAATCGCCGCTTCCCCCAAGGGCAATGGCCCTGATCCGGCGCTGGCCGCATGGCACAAACGGATGGTGGCAAAGTTCGACGCCTTTTTGGATGCACCCGCACGAACCCTGCGCGATGCGACGTCGAATTCTGAATTGGACGTGATGGCGCGCGCGATTGCCTATCACCGCCTGCCCAACCGGGCGAAATCCTCGACCGCTATAAATGCTCTGATCAAGGCGCGACCTGGGGATGCGTTTTATCACGAATTGAAGGGTCAGTTCCTGCTGGAAAACGGCGATGCGTCTGGCGCGGTCGCGTCTTACCGCCAAGCGGTGCGGCTGGCCCCGAACGAAAGCTTGATCCTGGCGGGGCTGGGCCGGGCGCTCGTGGCTCTCAACACGCCAAAATCCCTCTCAGAGGCCTTGGTGGTGCTGGAGCGTGCCCGTCAGCGCGACGACGCGAACCCAGCGCTGATGCGGGACCTGGGCCGGGCCTATGCCGCAAACGGCCAGCCGGGCCTGGCCGCCCTGTCCACCGCGGAAAGATTTGCCTTGCAGGCCCGCCTGCGAGATGCCCAGATCCATGCGACCCGCGCGCAAGGGCAATTGCCCCAAGGCTCGCCCGCTTGGCGGCGCGCGCAAGACATTTTGGACGCAGCGAAGAAGGTCGATCGCTGAGCGACAGCGCAAGGAGAGTGGAGCATGAAACGCAGTCTGGCAGCGGCCCTGATCCTTTCAGCCCCGGTGTTTGCCCATGGGCAAGAGGCCCCCACCTTGGATCGCGACACGTTGCGCTCCGAGATCCGCGCCTATCTTTTGGAAAACCCAGAAGTGTTGATGGAGGCGATGGACGTCTTGCGCGCCCGCGAGGCCGAGGCCAAGCGCCTGGCAGACGCGCAACTGATCGCGCAGTTGCAAGCGCGCCTTGTGGATGACGGGGTTTCCTATGTGGGTGGAAATCCCGAGGGCGACATCACGTTGGTGGAGTTCATCGACTACCAATGCGGTTATTGCAAACTGGCCCATGGGGACGTCAAGAAACTGATCGAGAGCGATGGCGAGATCCGCTATGTGATCAAAGAATTGCCGATCCTGGGCCCGGTCTCGCAAACCGCGAGCGAGGCGGCGGTTGCCATCCTGTTGTATCAATCTGCAGAGGTGTATGCCGCGTTCAACGACGCGCTTTTATCCTTCCAAGGTCCGTTGTCCGAGCCGGTTCTTTATGGGCTGGCCCGCCAGGCAGGAGCGGATGTGGACCAGGTGCGCCAAGATGCCAGCCGCCCTGAGGTGAAGGCACATTTGGACGCCACCCGCGCGCTGGCAGGCACTTTGCAGATCACCGGCACGCCTGCCTTTGTGGTCGGGGACGAGGTGATCCGGGGGTTCAAACCCATCGACGTGATGCGCGAAGCCGTGGCCACAGCACGTGAAAATTCCTAAGCCATTGCCCTTTTCCCCAGCGTCAGTTGGGTGTAGAGGACTTGGCACTTCGCTCGCACAGACCCCCAATGCGCGAGCGCAATCAGAAGGTCTGACACGAGGTCTCAAATGAGCACGAACAATCACGACAGCGATGTCGCCTTTATCTCAGCCTTGGCCAAATTGCTGCGCGATCAGGACCTTACAGAAATAGAAGTCAGACGGGACTATGCCGAAGACGACGCGCTGACCGTGCGCGTGGCCCGTGGCGGGGCGGTGGCACCTGTGGCCATGGCCGCCCAAGCGGCGGCCCCTGCCCCGAGTGTACCCTCCCCCGCACCAGCCGCAGCCCCTTCACCCGCGCCCGACGCAGGCGGTGAAGATCCGGCGCAGCATCCCGGTGCGGTGACCTCGCCCATGGTGGGCACGGTCTATTTGCAGCCCGAACCTGGGGCGGCGTCCTTCGTCTCGCTGGGCGATCAGGTCAGCGAGGGCCAGACCATCGCCATCATCGAGGCGATGAAAACCATGAACCAGATCCCCGCCCCCCGCGCTGGTGTGGTCAAGCGGATCCTGGTGGAAGATGGCGGCCCGGTCGAGTTTGGCGCGCCGCTCATCATCCTGGAATAGGCCGCGACGATGTTTTCCAAAATCCTCATCGCCAATCGTGGCGAGATCGCCTTGCGCGTGATACGCGCGTGCAAAGAGCTTGGCATTGGCTCGGTCGCTGTCCACTCCACCGCAGATGCCGATGCAATGCATGTGCGTATGGCCGACGAAAGCGTGTGCATCGGGCCACCGCCGGGCAGTCAAAGCTATCTGAGCATTCCCAACATCATCTCGGCCTGCGAGATCACCGGCGCCGAAGCCGTGCATCCGGGCTATGGCTTTTTGTCCGAGAACGCGAGTTTCGTGCAGGTCCTCGAAGATCATGGGATTACCTTCATCGGTCCATCCTCAGCCCATATCAACATGATGGGCGACAAGATCACCGCAAAAGAGACCATGCAAAACCTGGGCGTGCCATGCGTGCCCGGCTCGGACGGCGAGGTGCCGACCCTGGACGATGCCGCACGCGTGGCCGAGGGGATGGGGTATCCTGTTCTGGTCAAAGCGACCGCCGGCGGCGGCGGGCGCGGCATGAAAGTCGCCCCAACGGCGGCAGATTTGGAAGACGCATTCACCACCGCCCGGGCCGAGGCGAAGGCCGCCTTTGGCAATGATGCTGTGTATTTGGAAAAGTACCTGGGCAGGCCTCGGCATATCGAGGTTCAAGTGTTCGGCGACGGCAAAGGCAATGCGGTGCATCTGGGCGAGCGGGATTGCTCGCTCCAACGTCGCCATCAAAAGGTGTTCGAAGAGGCCCCATCGCCGATCATCACACCCCAGCAGCGGGCCGAGATCGGAAAGGTCTGCGCCGATGCGGTGGCCAAAATCGGCTATGCAGGGGCCGGCACCATCGAATTTCTATACGAAGACGGGGCGTTCTATTTCATCGAAATGAACACCCGCCTTCAGGTCGAACATCCGGTGACCGAGGCGGTCTATAATGTCGATCTAGTGCGCGAGCAGATCCGTGTCGCCGCTGGCTTGCCACTGTCCTTCCAGCAAGAGGCACTGGTTCCCAAAGGCCACGCGATCGAATGTCGGATCAATGCCGAGCGCTTGCCTGACTTTGCGCCCTGCCCCGGCAAGATCCAGGCCTATCACGTGCCTGGTGGCCTGGGCGTGCGCATGGACAGCGCGATCTATCAGGGCTACGCGATTCCACCCTATTACGACAGTCTGATCGGCAAGCTGATCATCTCCGCCCCCGACCGTCCGGCGGCACTTGCGCGCCTGGCGCGGGCGTTGGACGAACTGGTGGTGGACGGTATCGATACCACTGCACCGCTGTTTTATGCCTTGCTTGAGGCAGAGGCCGTGCAGACCGGTGACTACACCATCCATTGGCTTGAAAAATTTCTCGAAGACAGCACTTTATGATGCACCCACTTTGGGTGCGAGGTCATGAAAGACAGCTCGAACGATCAAATCACATCCTCCATCTTGCTCCAGGCCTATGCGTCTGGGGTGTTCCCCATGGCCTACAGCGCGGATGCGGACGAGATTTTTTGGGTCGACCCGGACCGGCGCGGCATCATCCCGCTTGATGGGCTGCATGTCTCGCGCTCGCTGCGCAAGGCGGTGCTAAAGGGTGACTATAAGATCTGTGTCAACCGCGCCTTCGAGGCGACCGTGCGCGCCTGTGCCGAGCGGGACCAAACCTGGATCAATGACGAGATTTTGGGGCTGTACTGCGAGTTGAATCGGATCGGCTTTGCCCATTCGGTGGAGTTGTGGTCGGACGGCGCGCTGATGGGCGGGCTTTACGGCGTTTCCTTCGGCTCGGCGTTTTTCGGCGAGAGCATGTTTTCAAAGCGCACAGATGCCTCGAAAATTGCCCTGGTCTACCTGGTCGCCCGCCTGCGCGCGGGCGGATTTCGCCTGCTTGACACCCAGTTCGTCACCGACCATCTGGCGCGGCTTGGGGCGTTGGAGGTGCCGCGGGCCGAGTATCACAAGCGCTTGGACTGGGCGTTGGAGCGTCAGGCAAATTTCTGGAAACTGCCGCGAGAGGCCTGCCCTCACTCAGTCCTGCAGCTGATCACCCAGACATCGTAACGGGGGTGGTCCAGGGCCGAGAGCGCGGGAGAGGATGCAAACATCCACCCCGAGAAGCGGATGTCATCTTCGCGCTTGTCGCGCACGCGCAAAAAGGCGTACGCCTCTGACCCGATCTCGCCTTCAGGATACTTACACGACAGCGCGGCCACTTCGAGCCGCTCGTAGCTGACAAAGGTGCCGACTTGCACGTCGAAATCCGTCAGCGCGCCGGTGATGGTGTCCAGCGCCCGCAAGCGCACCCAGGGTGCGTCGTAAATCGGCCGATCCGTCGGCAGCTCGGCCTCGTCATTCAAGGGGATCGCGCGGGACGTCAGGGGGTCATTGGTCAGCGGGTTGCCATCATTGCCAAAGCCCTGCGTCAGCTGGCCCGCCTGGCCCCAAGCCATGCCAGCGCCCAGCACTGCGAGAACGGCGAGACTACGAACCATCACCGGTCGCGAATTGCAGCAAAAGGTTCAGCAAACTGACCGAGCTTTGGGTAAAGGCCACCTCGTCGCCCGTGCCGAGCATAAACTCGGATCCGCCCGGCTCGATCTCCAAATACGAGCCGCCGAGCAGCCCTTCGCTGGCAACGCTCAGCTCGGAATCGTCTGGGATCAGGTATTGCTCGTCCACCGCAAAACGCAGTTCGGCCTGATACGTGTCGGGGTTCAGCGCCAATGCTGTGACCGTTCCCACCTTGACGCCAGCAAGGCGCACATCCGTGCCCACGGACACTCCTTCGGCGGAGTTGAAGCGCGCCAGCAATTCGTAACGGTCGCCGCCGCCGGAAAACGTACCCGCCGCCTGGCTGCCGTAATAGGCAAAGCCGCCTGCTGCGACCAGGACAATGGCGCCGATCAGCGTCTCAGCAGCGGAGTTGCCAGCCATGTGTTACTCCGGCACCCAGGCGTCGTAGTCGGCGCGCTTGGCCGGTTCGGCCGCCAAAAGACTGCCCGGCGGATGGTAAGCGGCCGGCGTGCCCGTCATGTTGGGTTGATGGGGCTTTTCCCAGGATTTGCGAGCCAAAGGCTCTTCCGTCGGTGGGGCTTGGAAGGTTTGATGCAGCCAGCCATGCCACTCCGGCGAGACGCGGCTCGCCTCCACCTCGCCATTGTAGATGACCCAGCGGCGCGCACCATCGCGGCTTTCGTAAAAGACGTTGCCCTGCACGTCCTCGCCCACCTTCACGCCCTTGCGCCAGGTGAACAAGCGGGTGCCCAGGGTTTGGCCATTCCACCAAGTAAAAAGTTGCGAAAACAGGCCCATCTGTGCCTCCCTACTGCGCGACTTGCCGTTTTGTAAAAGCCCCGGCGCCCCGGGTCCAGCGCCCAATGCGATGGACACGTTAATTCTTGGACCTCAGGCCGCGCCGCCGTGGCGCATGCACCCCCGGTCACCCGGCGCTCGTCGGCTCTTCCTTGCGGTCCGCATAGACGATCAGCGGCTCGCCCTCGCGGCGGATGGTTTCGTCGTTCACGACCACCTCTTCCACATTGGCCATCGCGGGGATCTCGAACATGGTGTCCAACAGCACCTCTTCGAGGATTGACCGAAGACCCCGTGCGCCGGTCTTGCGTTCGATCGCTTTGGACGCGATGGCGCGCAACGCCTCTTCCGTGAAGCTTAGCGACACATCCTCCATCTCGAACAGGCGCTGATATTGCTTCACCAGCGCGTTCTTCGGTTTGGACAGGATCGTCACCAACGCCTCTTCATCCAGGTCGTTGAGGGTGGCGATGACCGGCAGACGGCCGACAAATTCGGGGATCAAACCGAATTTCAGCAGATCCTCAGGCTCCAAATCCTGGAACACCTCGCCTGTGCGCCGCTCGTCTTGGTCTTTGACATCCGCGCCAAAGCCCATGGCCGAGCCCTTGCCACGTTGGCTTATGATCCGGTCTAGGCCCGCAAACGCGCCGCCGCAGATGAACAGAATGTTGGTCGTATCCACCTGCAAAAACTCTTGCTGGGGATGCTTACGCCCCCCCTGCGGCGGAACCGAGGCGACCGTGCCTTCCATGATCTTCAACAGCGCTTGCTGAACACCCTCGCCCGAGACATCGCGCGTGATGGACGGGTTGTCCGATTTCCGGCTGATCTTATCGACCTCGTCGATATATACGATGCCCCGTTGTGCACGCTCGACATTATACTCGGCAGATTGCAGCAGCTTGAGGATGATGTTCTCCACATCCTCGCCCACATAGCCCGCTTCCGTCAGCGTGGTGGCATCGGCCATCGTAAACGGCACGTCCAAAATGCGCGCCAGCGTCTGGGCCAGCAGCGTTTTGCCGCACCCTGTCGGGCCGATCAGCATGATGTTTGACTTCGCCAATTCCACTTCCGAGTTCTTCTCGGCATGGTTCAGGCGTTTGTAGTGGTTGTGCACCGCAACCGACAGCACGCGCTTCGCGCGCTCCTGCCCGATCACATAATCGTCCAGAACGGTGCAAATCTCCTGCGGGGTGGGCACGCCATCGGCGGATTTGACGAGGTTCGACTTCGTCTCTTCGCGGATGATGTCCATGCAAAGCTCGACACATTCGTCGCAGATAAACACGGTCGGACCCGCGATCAGCTTGCGCACTTCGTGTTGGCTCTTCCCACAGAACGAGCAGTAGAGCGTATTCTTAGAATCGCCGTTTGTAGATTTGCTCATCCAATTCTCCTACGCGCGTCTTAACTGCGTTTGGCACCTGCCATGCCGCGTATGCGCGTCTTGCAATGCAGTAAGCCACGGCCACTAGGGAAAAGACAAGAGGCGGTGCGTAATACGGGTGCACCCGTGCGCTGCTTTTTTCCGGTCTTGAACCTATCGGCTTCATTCGGGCCTGTTACCTGCTAGTTTAGGCATGAACGTGACAGGTTCAAGCGCTGAGTACGGTTCACATTCTCACATGTGCCCACAACACCTAGTCTGCCAGCCCCGGGGCTTATGCCCATATCTAGGTTGCAAAGCCCTTAACCAGAGAGCCTTGTGCGCGCTCGCGATCTGCCCGGCTTAGGCGCTTTCCTCACCGGTGCGCTTGTTGACAATTTCGTCAACCAAGCCCCAGCTTTTCGCGTCCTCCGCGGACATGAAGTTGTCACGCTCCAACGCTGCCTCGACCGTTGTCAGATCGTTGCCCGTATGTTCGGCAAAGATCTCGTTGAGGCGCAGCTTAAGCTTTTCGCTTTCCTTGGCGTGGATCAAGATGTCCGAGGCTTGGCCTTGGAACCCAGCACGCGGCTGGTGCACCATAAAGCGGCTGTTGGGCAAAGCGGCGCGCTTGCCCTTGGTCCCGGCGGCCATCAGCACAGCGGCCATCGAGGCGGCATTGCCCAGACACAACGTTGAGATATCGGGCCGCACATATTGCATGGCGTCATAAATCGCGAGGCCCGCAGTCACATACCCGCCTGGCGAGTTGATGTAGATCGAGATGTCTTTCTTGGGGTTATCCGCCTCAAGATACAAAAGCTGACCGATCACCAGGCTGGCCACATAGTCATCGATCCCACTGGTGATGAAGATGATCCGCTCCTTCAAAAGGCGCGAGAAAATGTCATAGGCGTAAGAGCCACGAGGCGTTTCATCCACGACCTGAAGGCTTTGGGGAGGGTATGGGGTCATCATGCGCGCAGTGCTTTCGAAAGTTGATGGGTGCCATGGGTTCAGGCGCCCGTGCCTGTTAGAAGAAGGAATAGGTCTGTGACCCCGGCTCTGCAAGGGCACTGGACCGGTTTTCGGTTTACGCGACCTTAAAGCGCGATAGGCCATGGCAGGGGCCATTAGACAACAGGAGGGTGCATTGGCCAGGTTCTTACGACATCTCGTGGCATGTCTGGGGTTGGCGTTGGCCGCCCCCGCCCTGGCGCAAAGCCCGTGTGCGTTGGATGACGCCCCGTGTGAGGTGCCCACCGGCACCTACCGGGTGGAGTGGCCCGCGGGCCCTGGGCCTTGGCCGGTGCTTGTTTTCCTGCATGGGGCGGGCAGCAACGGCAACGCGATCCTGTCGAACCGCGTATTGGTGGAGACGTTTTTGGAGGGTGGCATGGCCGTGCTTGCCCCCGACGGCACCGCGCGGCCGGGCCGGCCCAGCACGGCCCTGGGCTGGTCGTTTATTCCCGGCCGGCCCAAACGGCGTGATGAACACAGCTTTCTCAGCGCTGTGATCGACGATGCGACGCAGCGTTTCCCGCTCGACCGGGCGCGGGTGGTGCTGTCTGGCTTCTCGCTGGGCGGGTCGATGACCTGGTATATGGCGTGCGATCACCCGGACTTGGCCTTCGCCTACGCCCCGGTGGGCGGGGCGTTCTGGCGCCCCCATCCCGCGTTGGAGGCGTGCAAGGCGCCGGTGCGCCTGTTTCACACCCATGGCTGGAAAGACAAGGTTGTGCCATTGGAAGGGCGCCCCCTGTGGGATGGGCGCATTGTCCAAGGGGATGTGTTCTACAGCCTCCAAGTGATGCGCACCGCGAACGCCTGCGAGGGCATGCGTGCGGGTGCCTTCGAGATATCCGAAAAATACTGGGATCGTTGGTGGACCGAGTGCGCGTCGGGCAGCGCCCTGCGCTTGGCCTTGCACCCGGGCGCGCATTCCGTGCCGACGGGCTGGTCTTTGCGCACATTGGCGTGGTTGGACAGTCTTGCGGGCTTCGCGCGGGACAGCACCGCAAGCCCTTAGACGAAAAAACCCCGCCAAACGGCGGGGTTAGATCAGGTTGTTGCAAGGCGGCTTAAACTTCCTCGCCAGCCTCCAAAGCCTCAACCGCCTTTTGCAGCTCCTCTTTGGTCACGGATTTCTCCGTCACATCGGCAAGCTCGATCAGGTAATCTACGACCTTATCCTCGAAAATCGGGGCCGAGATTTGCTGCCGCGCACCGTCATTCTTGGACACAAATTCCAGGAACTCCCGTTCTTGACCAGGGTACTGTCGGGCCTGTGCCATGACCGCCTGCTGCATCTCGCTTTCAGAGACCTGGATCTCGTTCTTGTTGCCGATATCCGCGAGCAAAAGCCCCAGGCGCACCCGACGTTCGGCCAGCGAGCGGTGCTCATCCGTCGCCTCGATCTCGGGATGGTCGTGGCCTTCTACGTCCGGGTTTTCGTTGTGCCACAATTGATGGGCGATCTGCTGGGCCTCCACCTCGACCATGCTGGGCGGCAGATCGAACTTCACCTGCTCGTCAAGCGCGTCCATCAAACCGCGCTTCATCACCAAGCGTGCGGCCTGACCGTACTCGACGCCCAAACGCTCGCGGATCTGATCTTTCAGGGCGGCCAAATCGTCCGAGCCGAACTTTTTGGCCAACTCGTCATCAAGGGGCGCTGGCTTTGGTTCTTTGATCTCTTTGATCGTGCACTCGAACACTGCGTCCTTGCCCGCCAAATGGGCCGCGTTGTATTGCTCGGGGAAGGTCACGTTGACCGCTTTCTCCTCGCCCGCTTTGACGCCCACAAGCTGATCTTCGAACCCGGGGATAAAGCTGTTGGAGCCGAGGACCAACGGATAATCCTCCGCGGCACCGCCTTCGAACGCCTCGCCATCGACCTTGCCGAGGAAGTCGAACACAACCTGGTCGCCCTCGCGCGCCTTGGCGGTCTTGCCGCGGGCCTCGAAATGGTTGGCCGAGTTGGCGAGATTTTCCAGCGCCTCATCCACCGCGCTGTCTTCGATCTGGGTGACCAACTTCTCCAGCTTAATCTCGCTGTATTTGCCCTCGGGCACCTCCGGCAGGGCCTCGTAGCTCATGGCCACTTCCAGATCCTGACCTTCTTCCCAGTTCTCGTCGGTGATCTTCACATCCGGTTGGCCTGCGGGTCTGTCGCCACTGTCCTCGAAATGCTGGCGCATGGCCGCATCGATGCTTTCCTGCATCGCTTCGCCCAGCACCGATTTGCCGAACATCTTTTTCATCAGCGCGAGCGGCGCCTTGCCCTTGCGAAAACCCTTCATCTGGAAGTCTTTGCGCGCGTCCTCCAGCTTGGACATCACGGTGGCTTCCAAATCCGCTGCCGCCAGCTTGATGGTGTACCCGCGCTTCAAGCCTTCGTTGAGCGTTTCAGTGACCTGCATGTATCCGTCCTATCCTCATCCAATGGTGCGGGTGGAGGGACTTGAACCCCCACGCCTTGCGGCACCAGAACCTAAATCTGGCGTGTCTACCAATTTCACCACACCCGCTGATGCGACGCGCCCGTTACGGCGCTCTCGTCGCGATTGCGCGCCTCTCTAGCAAAGCGTCTCTGCCTCTGCGAGCAAAAAAACCAAACCCTGGACGTTGTTAGGCCCAAGTCGTAGAAAATTAAGGTCAAGCGGGCAAAAGCCCCGCAGATACCGCGGCAAAGAGCAGATAAAAGGGGCAGGCCATCGTCGGCTTCGCTTTTATAGACGCAAGCCAAATCACCAGCGCGCCCTTGGGCAATGCGGGGCAAGGTGACGGCTCTCAGCACAATGGTGGCACGATCACCATTGCCAGTGGCGCTGTGCCTGAATTCATCCAGATGTCCGACGATGATGGCTTGTTTCAGGACAGTGACGGCGGCCAGCGGATCGTGGGCACCCAAACCGTAGGCAGTGCCACCTTCGTCGATGGCCAGGATGTCGAGGCGGAGTATACGGTCGTGGTGACCGATGGTGTGGACACCTATACCCTCTACGGCGTCTCAACGGGGCCGGGATTCAGCAATGTGGTGGGCTTTGCGGCCCTAGGCGACTTCCCCCCCTTTGGCACGACCCTGTCTGTGGTCAGCACGTCAGAAGGGCCGCGCGGATCAGGCGCCCCCACCTATGACGACCTGGCGCAAATCTGTTTTGCGCCCGGCACGTTGATCCTGACCGAGCAGGGCCCCCGCGCGGTGGAGGCCTTGCGCAAGGGCGATCGCGTGATCACCAAGGACCGAGGGTCGCAACCGCTGGCCTGGGCTACGGCCTCGACCCTAACCTCCGATCATCTGCAAAATGCGCCCCATCTGCGCCCGATCGTCATTTCCAAAGGGGCGCTGGGGCCCGGTTTGCCAGCGCGGGACCTTGTGGTCTCGCCTAACCATCGCATCGCGCTCGACACTTGGCGGGCGGAACTTCTGTTTGGATCGAAACAGGTGCTGGTCACCGCCTCGTCCCTGGTCGATGGGGTCCATGTGTTTCGGGACCGCCGCGCCGGACCAGTGACCTATCACCACATTCTTTTCGACCAGCACGAGATTGTCACCGCCCATGGCGTGCCCACCGAAAGTTTTCAGCCCACAGCGCCCGTGCTTGACGCGATGGGCGCGCAAATCAGGGAAGAGCTTTTCGAGATTTTTCCCGATCTGCGCGCAGGCGACGCTGCGCGCCAGAACATCTCGGCCCTTCCCACTTTGCTCCCCGTCGAGGCTTCGATCCTCAAAGAGATGCTCCGGGTCGAGAACCTGTCCCTG